>NZ_JBHTXK010000012.1:0-128037 GCF_042791795.1 Leifsonia sp. NPDC056665 | reverse complement strand
ACGCCGAGCGCTCCTCCTCGGGGGCGACCCCGAGCAGGTCGTGGGCGCCGCGCTCGATCCAGCGGGTGTCGCCGTCCGCGATCAGGTCGGCCACCTGCTCGCGGGGGACCGTGAGCGAGCCGAGCAGGTCCCAGCCGGACATGGCGAAGACACCGGGCTGCCAGGCGTTGAACGCGGCGAGCAGCAGGTGCGCGTCGCGGATCGCCGGGACGTCCGCCTCCGTGATGGAGTCGAGGGTCGTGTGGCCCTGCGTCGCGGCGATGAGGGAGGCCGTGGTGCAGGCGATCCCGTTCGTCGTGAACACCAGGTTGTAGTCGGCGGCCGGCCCGGTCAGCGCCTCCACCAGCTCCGACCGGATCAGCTCGGCCAGCTCGCCGCCCGGCATCTCCTCGTACCGGAACGGGTACAGGTCGTTCTTGTGCAGGGTCGCCCAGTGCACCAGCTCGTAGGTGAGCTCGTCGTGGTTCTGGAGGCCGTGCACCAGGCTCGCCGGCTCCACCCCGAGCTCCAGCGAGGTCCGCAGGGTGAGCCGCAGGAACTCGGTGTCGCCGGTCGCGAGGGCGTGGTGGTAGGCGGGCCGGTTGATGAAGTCGTAGGACAGGTCGGCGCCGACCGCGCCGGTGTCGCGGATGTCCTCCACCGTCAGGTTGAGCTCCTGGAAGGTGAAGCCGCCGACCTTGCGCACCATGCCCGCGATGACGTGGTTGGCCGCGTGCGAGAGCGGGTGGCCCTCCGACCAGGCCGGGAGGCCCTCTGCGCTCTTCTCGACGCCGAGGAAGCCGTTCGCGTCGAGCCGCAGCGCGCTCGTGCCGAGGTCGCCGAGCGAGTGGAGGGCGTCGCCGATGACCAGCCGCATCCCCGAGAACGTCGGGTCGAGCCAGTTGACCGAGGGCTGGCCCTCCTTGAAGTAGTGCAGGTAGACCCAGCGCCGGGTGACGCCGTCGACGCCGACGACCGGCGCGGTGACGCTCCAGTTCGTCTCCTTGACGCCGGGGGCGTAGAAGATGACGCGCTGCAGCTCGCCGATGATGTAGCCGCTCTCGGCCAGGGACGCCTCGGTCGCCGGATCGAGGTTCACCGAGTCGCGGTTCTCCGGCACCTCCGGCAGCAGGTGCCACTCCTCCGGCGGGATCTCGACCATGTGGTAGATGCCCGGGTAGTCCTTGTACGCCATCTCGGCGAGGCGGAAGTCCGCGCCCTTGCCGGTGTGGCCAGGCACGATGTCGTCGATGACGACGCCGCCGTGCTCTTCGGCGACGTCCGTCATCCGCTGGAAGGTCTCCTCGTCGCCGAAGATCGGGTCGATCTGGGTGCCGATCCGGTCGAAGTGCCCGTCGACGCTCGGGGTCTCCTGCCAGCCCCGGAGGCCGCCGGCGCGCTTCACCGGGCCGGTGTGCACGCCGTTGATGCCGATCCGCTCGAACACGCTCCACAGCTCCGGGTCCGCGAGAGCCGCGAGGAAGCTCTGGTCTTTGCGGGTGATGAGCGAGATCGGGTACGCGGTGAACCAGACGTCGGACGTCGACACCGCGCGGCGCGCGTCCGGCCGCGCATACGGGTTGCGCCACATGCTCGGCGAGCCGGAGAGCTGACGGCTGAGCACGTCGGCGTCCTTCAGCATCGACTGGCGGACCAGCCACTGCACGTACGCCGGGTTCAGCCCGTTCGCCGCGCGCGGGTCGGAGACCGTGCGGCGGATCGCGCCGCCGCGCAGGTTCGCGCGCGGGCGCAGCCGCCGCGGCCGGGCCGGGTAGAGCTGTTCGTCGTAGGTGATCTCGGTCGATTCGGGCTCGGCGCCCTCCGCAATCTCGTCCATCTCTCTCCTCTCGCCCCTTCCGGCCGCTGCCACCGTATCCCTTTCCGCCGAGACGTGAGCAATCGTGGAAATCGCACCCGCGATTTCCGCGAATAGTCACGTCTCGTTGGTGCGCCAGGGGAGGGGGAGGGACTCGGCGGGGGAGTCCGGGGGGACGATCAGGATGCCGGTCGCGGCGGCGAGGCCGCGCAGCATCGCGGCCCCGCGCCAGCGGGCGACGACGGGTCGGCCGTCGACGTCTGAGTAGGGGACGAGCACGGTCGATCCCGCGCGGCCCTCGACCTCGGCGTCGCCTGCGGGGCGCGTCGGCACGGGAGGCCGCCCGGCCAGCCCGGCCAGCAGCGGCTCCACGAGCGTGATCGCCGAGACCATCGCCGCGAGCGGGTTGCCGGGGAGCGCGGCGACGAGCCGCCCGTCCGGGAGCTCCGCGATCCGCGTCGGGCCGCCGGGCCGCATCGCCACCCCGTCGACCAGGAGGCGCGCGCCGAGCGCGCGGAGTGCGTCGCGGAGGTGGTCGGCCGACGACGTCCCGGTGCCGCCCGTCGTCACGATCAGCGCCGCATCGGCGTCGCGCAGCGCCGCCACGGTGTCCTCCAGCCGGTCGGGCACGCGCGCCGTGCCGCTCACCCGGCCGCCGAGCATCCCGACCAGCGCGGGGAGCTGCACGGCGAAGCTGTCGCGCACGCGCCCCGGCGCAGGCACCCCGGAGGTCACGACCTCGTCGCCCGTAAACACGAGTGCGACCGGCGGGACGGCCGCCACGAGCAGTTCGTCGGCGCCGGTCGCCGCGGCGAGGGCGACGTGCGCCGGGTTGAGCAGGGCGCCCGCGGCGATCAGCCGTTCCCCGGTCAGCGCCTCCGTGCCAGGGTGACGGATGTGGTGTCCGGGCCGCGGCTCACCCGCGACGGTCGAGCGCAGCATCCCGCCGGCGACCTCCCCGCTCTCGCTGCGGAGCACGGCGAAAGCGTCGGCCGCCACGAGCGCTCCCGTGACGATCGGGGCGGCCTCACCGCGCCCGGGGTCGGAGTCCACCAGCCTCCACGGCCCGTCGCCGGCGACCAGCCAGCCGTCCATCGCCGCGGACGCGAAGTGCGGGAGGTCGATCGGCGTCACGAGCTCGGCGGCCAGCCGCCGCCCGATGGCGGCGTGCAGCGGGACGCTCTCGGGCGGGAGCGCGGTACCGGCCGCCGCGGCGACGGCCCGCGCCTCGTGCCAGGACGGCCGTCCGTGGTGCCCGCTCACGGCGTGATGCCCATTCCCGATCCTCTTCCCGCAGTATTCGAATGACCGCCGCGGGCATTCCGGTAGGGTCTCACGCTACGCCGTGGTAAGCCTGGAGCATGAGTCGCACGACATCGCGAAAACAGATCACGCGCATCGTCGTCGGTGAATCGCGCAGCCGCCGGGAGGACGTGCTGGCCGTCGAGGAGCCGCTCGAGATCCGGGTTGCTGGGACGCCGCTCTCGATCACCATGCGCACGCCGGGGAGCGACTTCGACCTGGCGGCCGGCTTCCTCGTCTCCGAGGGCGTCGTCTCCCACGGCGACCAGCTCAGCGCCATCCGCTACTGCGCGGGAGGAGCGGTCGACGGTGAGAACACCTACAACGTCCTCGACGTGACGCTGGCGCCCGGAGTCCCGCGGCCGGACGCGAGCCTCGACCGCAACTTCTACATGACCAGCTCCTGCGGCCTGTGCGGCAAGGCGAGCATCGACGCCGTGCGGACCCGCTCCGCGTATCCGGTCGACGCCGACCCGGTCGCGATCACCGACGAGCTGCTCACCACGCTTCCCGACCGGCTGCGCGAGGGGCAGGCGATGTTCGAGAAGACCGGAGGCCTCCACGCCGCTGCGCTGTTCGACGGCGCGACCGGCGCGCTGCTCGTGCTGCGCGAGGACGTCGGCCGGCACAACGCGGTCGACAAGGTCGTCGGCTGGGCGCTCAAGGAGGACCGCCTCCCGCTGAGCGGGACCGTGCTGATGGTGTCCGGCAGGGCGAGCTTCGAGCTGGTCCAGAAGGCGTCGATGGCCGGCATCCCGATCCTCGCGGCGGTCTCGGCGCCGTCGTCGCTCGCGGTCGACCTGGGCCGGGAGCTCGGCCTCACCGTCGTCGGGTTCCTCCGGGGGTCGTCGATGGTGGTCTACTCCGGAGGCGAACGGATCACGGAGACGAAGCAGAAAGCGATGGCCTGATGGCGAAGACGGACGTCAACCCCGGCGACGAGTACCCCGGCCTGGAGGTCGGTCACAACAAGAAGTGGGCCGTCGGCGTGCCGGCCATCCTGCACTCGATGGAGCCCGCCATCCGCGACATGGGCCCGGCGCGCACTGCGAAGCTGATGACCGCGATCAACCAGAAGAACGGCTTCGACTGCATGAGCTGCGCGTGGCCCGACCCGGGCGACCGCAACATCCTCGAGTTCTGCGAGAACGGCGCGAAGGCCGTCACCTGGGAGGCCACCCCGATCACGGTCCCGACCAGCTTCTGGGCCGAGAACTCGCTGACCAGCCTGCTCGACAAGTCGGAGTACTGGCTCGGGATGCAGGGCCGCCTCGTGGAGCCGGTGCACAAGCCGGCCGGCGCCGACCACTACGAGCCGATCGGCTGGGACGAGGCCTTCGCCCTGATCGCCGACCGCCTGAACGGCCTCGCCTCGCCCGACCACGCGGCGTTCTACACCAGCGGCCGCACTGCGAACGAGACGGCGTTCGCCTACCAGCTCTTCGCCCGTGCGTTCGGCACCAACAACCTCCCGGACTGCTCGAACATGTGCCACGAGTCGACGGGGACGGCGCTCGGCGAGACCATCGGCATCGGCAAGTCGACCATCGCCTACGACGACTTCGGCAAGGCCGACCTGATCGTCGTGATGGGCCAGAACCCCGGCACGAACCACCCGCGCATGCTGACCGCGCTGGAGGAGGCCAAGCGCAACGGCGCCACCATCGTCGCGGTCAACCCGCTGCCGGAGGCCGGGCTGATCCGCTACAAGAACCCGCAGAAGCCGCGCGGCATCATCGGCACGGGCACGCAGATCGCCGACCACTTCCTGCAGATCCGCTCGGGCGGCGACATGGCCCTCCTGCAGGCGGTCTCGCAGCGGGTGCTGGAGGCCGAGGATGCGGCTCCCGGGACCGTGCTCGACCACGAGTTCCTCGCCGAGCACACCCTCGGCCTGGAGGAGTTCCGCGCGCACATCGCGACGCTCGACGACTTCACCGTCCTCGAGGCCACCGGGCTGACCCTGGAGGAGATCGACCTCCTCGCCGACCTCTACACCCGCTCCGAGCGGGTCATCATCACCTGGGCGATGGGCCTGACGCAGCAGAAGAACGCCGTCGCGACGCTCAAGGAGCTCATCACGCTGCTGCTCCTGCGCGGCAACATCGGCAAGCCCGGCGCCGGCGCCTCCCCGATCCGCGGGCACAGCAACGTGCAGGGCGACCGGACGATGGGCATCTGGGAGCAGATGCCGGACAAGTTCCTCGACGCGCTCCAGGCCGAGTTCGGCTTCGACCCGCCGCGCGCGCACGGCTTCGACGCGCTGCAGACGCTCGCCGGCCTCCAACGCGGCGACATCGACGTGTTCTTCGCGATGGGCGGCAACTTCGTCGCCGCGATCTCCGACACCGCCGCCGCCGAGGCGGCGATGCGCGGCGCCGGGCTGACCGTGCAGGTGTCGACCAAGCTGAACCGCTCGCACGTCGTCACCGGCGAGGAGGCGGTGATCCTGCCCACGCTCGGCCGCACCGAGGTGGACCTGCAGGCCGGCGGCCCGCAGTTCCTGTCGGTGGAGGACAGCGTGTGCGCCGTGCACGCGACGCACGGCAGGATCCCGCCGGTCGCGCCCGGGCTGCTGTCCGAGGTGGCGATCGTGTGCCGCCTCGCGGAGGCGACGCTCGGCGGTGAGCACGGGATCGACTGGGCCGGCTTCGAGGCCGAGTACGACGTCATCCGCGACCACATCAGCCGCGTCGTCCCGGGTTTCGGGACGTTCAACTCGGACGTCCGGCGCAAGGGCGGCTTCGTCCTCCCGAACGGCCCGCGCGACGAGCGCCGCTTCGACACGGCGACCGGCAAGGCGATGATCACCGTCAACGAACTGGAGCCGCTGGAGCGCCCGGAGGGCCGGCTGATCCTGCAGACGCTGCGGTCGCACGACCAGTTCAACACGACGATCTACAGCCTCAACGACCGCTACCGCGGCATCAAGAACGGCCGCGACGTGATCTTCGTCAACCCGGACGACCTGCTCGAGCTCGGGCTCACGGACGGCCAGCGCGTCGACATCCACAGCGAGTGGGCCGACGAGGTCGACCGTGTGCTCCCGAACTACCGGGTGGTGTCCTACCCGACCGCGCGCGGCTGCGCGGCGGCGTACTACCCGGAGGCGAACGTGCTGGTGCCGCTGCAGAGCGCCGCGACCGGCAGCAACACCCCCGTCTCCAAAGCCGTAATCGTCCGCCTCGTCCCCGTCCCCTAGCCCGACCCTCACTCCCAACCCTGACCCGCCGAGGGGCACGTAAACGCCCCTAAATCGCCGTTTAGGGGCACTTACGTGCCCCTCGGCGGCGAAACGGGGGTAAGTGTGGGGCATGCCAAGCACTCAGGAACGCCTGCCCGATAATCCCGCGGGCTGGGCCACCAACCCCGGAGCGCTCGTGTACGGCCTCGACCTCTCGCGGTTCGCGGACAGCGACGGCGACGGGTTCGGCGACCTCCGCGGCGCGATGGACCACCTCGACCACGTGGCCTCCCTCGGCGTCACGTGGATCTGGCTGCTGCCGTTCTACCCGAGCGAGCGGCGGGACAACGGCTACGACGTGGACGATCACCTGGCCGTCGACCCGCGGTTCGGCGACCTCGACGACCTCCGCACGTTCCTCGCCCGCGCGCACGACCACGGGATCCGCGTGCTGATCGACGCCGTGCCGCACCACACCTCCGACCATCACCCGTGGTTCCTCGCGGCGAGGGAGGACACCGACGGCCGCGCGGGGAAGTTCTTCGTCTGGAGCGACGACGACTCGACCGAGCCGGGGGACCATCCGATGTTCCCCGGCGAGGAGGAGAGCGTCTGGACCTTCGACGAGCGTGCCGGACGCTACTACCATCACCAGTTCTATTCGTTCCAGCCCGACGTCAACGCGACCGACCCTGACGTCTTCGAGGAGATCGTCCAGCTGCTGACGTTCTGGCTCGGTGTCGGTGTGGACGGCTTCCGGATCGACGCTGCCCTGCTGCTCGTGCAGGGCAAAGGCAGGCCGGACACGGATGTGGACGACGCCGCCTTCTTCGACCGGCTACGGGCGCGGCTGCGGGAGATCCGCCCGGATGTCGCTCTCATCGCCGAGGCGAGCGAGCCCCCGGAAGCGATGGCGGCGCTGATCGAGAACGACCGGTTCGACGCGGTCATCGACTTCAGCCTCAACAACGCCACGTTCCTCGCCCTCGCCCGCGGGCGGGCGGAGCCGATCGCGGACGCCCTGAGCCGCCTCGACCGCAGCATCCCGGGTGAGTCCCGGCTCAACTTCGTCCGCAACGCCGACGAGCTCGATCTGTCGCTGCTGAGCGACGAGGAACGTCAGGAGGTGTTCGACGTGTTCGCCGTGGGAGACGACTCCGTGATCTACGGCCGCGGCATCCGGCGCGGCTGGGCGCCGATACTCCAGCCCGCCCAGCGTGTGCGGATGACGCTGAGCCTCCTCCACGCGCTCCCGGGCGTCCCGCTGCTGCAGGCCGGGCAGGAGCTCGGCCAGGGCGACGACCTGACGGTCCGGGGCCGGGGCGCCGCGCGCACGACGATGCAGTGGGACGATTCCCCGTGGGGCGGCTTCACGACCGCCGCCGAGTCGCCGCTGACGCTCGGCGCCCAGGTGGACGGCCCGTTCGGCTTCCGGACGGTCAACGCGCGGGCGCAGGACGGCGACGACGCGTCCCTGCTCACGCTCGCCCGCGAGCTGGCCCGGGTGCGGCGCGAGGCGCACGCCGATGCCGCTGGGTGGACGGTGGTGGACGCGGGCGACCCAGCGGTGCTGGCCCTGCGGCGGGACGGCCTCCTCACCCTGCATAATCTCTCGGGCCGGGAGGCGACCGTGGCGGTCGGCGCGGGGCAGCACGCGGCGCTGGCGGACGGCTGGGACGGCAAGACGCTGGCGCCCTACGGGTTCGCCTGGCTGGACTGACCCGGTCGGGGCTTGCTTCAGGCTCCTGGGGCAATCGCCTGGCCCTCGGCCTCGGAGACTCAGGGGTTGCGGTACACGCCGTGGTCGCCGACCCGTCGCCAGCGGCAGTAGAGCACGCCGTCGATCGTGACGAGCTCGAAGGTCGCGCGTCCATCCGGGGACGCGAACGACCAGGTCATCTCGTAGATCCCCGGTGCGCCCCGCATCGACTTCACGCGGAGGGAGGCCGGCCAGCCTCCTGTCGGATTGAGGGCGAAGGCGTCGCAGGCTGGCGCGAAGCCGTTCTTGACGACCTCGCGAAAGGCGCGCTGATGCTCGGGCTTGAGTCTCTTGAAATCGGTGTCGAACGCGGGTGTGGTCTGGAACCTCACGACGTCGACTGACCGGTGGAGCTGTCGGCGAGGGTGTCGAGGGCGGAGAGGAAGTCGTCGGTGGATTCGTGCGACGTCACCGCCCCGGCGGCGATGTAGGCATCGACTTCGCGCTCGCGCTGCTGCCAGCGGTCGGTCCAGAACCATGCCTGCTCCGCCGGGACGGGAATGGTGGGGCGCAGTTCGATGACACCGTCCTCGCGTTCGGTGACCTCCATCTGCGCGCCCTCGGCGTCCAGCCCGAGGCGTCGGCGCAGTTCTGCGGGCAGGGAGACGACTCCTCGTCCCTGCATCGCCACATAGCCGTGATACGTCATGCTTCCATTTTCGCACGAAAGCTGTATTTCGATAAAGCTGTTTTGCGGCATTACCGTAATACGGCCAACCCAGATCCTTACGCCTCCGGTTGACCCCGCTCCGGCCGCGCCCGCTTCAGGTAACTCCGCGACCGCGCCACCTGGTGCTCCAGCGCGTCCACCGTCTGCGACATGCTCGTGATGGCCTGCCCCCTGTACACGTCGATCCCGTCCATCGTCGCGAACACGTCGTCGAACGCGCGCTGCAGCACCTGCGCGTCGACGGCGGAGGTGGTCTGCTCCTTCTGGATCTGCTCCGTCTGGTCGCGCAGCACTTCGCCGGTGCGGCCGATCAGGGCGTTCGTGCTCTGGTGGAGGGCGCCGAGCTGGTCGATGACGAGGCGCTGGTTCTCCAGGGCCTGAGCGACCACGACGGCGGTGCGCAGCGCGGAGACGGTGGTGGTCTTGGCCCGTTCCACACCCTTGATCAGCTCGACGTTGTTCTTCTTGATCACGTCGAGGGCGAGGTAGGCCTGCACGGACACCGCGATCTGGGTGGTGAGGTCCTGGCGGCGCTGGCGGATCGGGAAGAGCGCCTCCTTCTCCAGCGTCGCCGCCCGCACCGGATCGGTCACGCGGAGGTGGTCGGCGCGCTCCACGGTCGCGCGGTCGAGAGCGGCGGCCAGCGTGACGTACTCGTTCAGCCGCTCCGTCGTCTTCCAGAGCGCCGTGCGCTCGTTCTCGATCTCCTCGTTGTCGCGGCGCAGCCACTCCTCGCCGTGGTCGAGGGAGACCACGATCTGGTCGAGCTGCTTCGGCGCCGACTCGAACCGCTCGACGTACTTGCGGAGGCGGCGGCCGCCCGGCATGCGCGCCAGCATCCGGTAGCTCTTGCTGGTGTGCTGCGGATCGAAGTCGCTCACCGTCGCCCGCAGCGACTGGAGGGTGCGCAGGACGCCGTACTGCGGGTCCGTCCGCACCGCCTTGCCGCGCGCCGCCGCCAGCGCGGTGGCCGGGCGGCTCAGGAGCTGCCGGGACGCGTTGCTCGACTCCTGCATCTCCGTGTCGCCGAGGCGGGAGAAGCCGGTGATCTTCCGGCGGAAGGCCTCGCTGCCGGGGTCGGCCGCGGCCAGGTCGCGGATCCACTCGCGCGCCCGGGACTCCAGCTCGGCCTCCCGCTGCGGCGAGACGCTCATCATCCCCATCGCGCGCTCGTCGGGAAGCTCCGGCACCGCCTCTGGCGGCTGCAGCTCGTCTCCCTGACCCGCATCCATGTCGTTCTCCTCCCACCAGGACCGCAACCCCTCCAGGGTAGGCCGCGCACCTGCGTGAAGGGTAAGGTCTGCCGGCAGCCTCCCCGCTCGCAGCCTCCCCGCCCCGGTGGGATACTCGCGGCATGGGCAGCACCACCACCGACCGCGCGTCCTTCTTCGACGGGCTCGCGGCCGAGTTCCTCCAGCACTACACGCGCGGGCCGCAGTTCATCGCGGTGACGGGTGTCGCCGGCGCCGACCTCCGCGCGGCGGCGCACGCGCTCGCCGAGGCCCTGCGCGCATCGGGTCAGGACGCCGAGCGCGCCCACGCGACGGCGGACGTCACGCCCGACAGCCTCCGCAGCGAGGTGGTGACGCCGTTCCGCACCGCGTCGCCGGAGGGCGTCCTCGTCGTCGACGGGCCCGGCCTGCTGGGCGAGACCCTGCGCGGGTTCTGGAACTTCTCGGTCTGGATCGAGCACGACCCGGAGCGCGACGCGGACTGGTCGTTCGTCGCCACCGGACGCAAGGACCCGCTGGGCGCGCCGCGGGAGGTCGCCTCCGTGCTGTTCGACGACGCCGATCCGGAGCGGCCGCGGCGGCTGTTCGCGGACTCCTGCTGAGTCGCTACCGCGGCCGGTCGAAACGCGCCCCGACCGGGTTCGACGGCAGCGCGGTGAGCACGAGCTGCACCACCCAGCCGAACGGGGCGAACGACAGGAAGTACCACGGCCCGGCCAGGTTCGCGTCGTGCAGGCGGCGCCAGACCAGGGCCAGGTGCGGCACCAGGGTCGCGAACACCCACACGATCCACACGGCCAGCAGCACCCAGAAGAGCGGGCCGACGAGGCGCGACGAGCCGGTCATCCGGAGGCTCCCGCTCAGCCGGCCGATCACGACGACGAACGTCCAGTAGACGATCGCCAGGAGCGCGTCGAACAGGAAGAACCACCAGTACTCGCTGCGGCTCGCCCGGCCGGTGAAGTCGGCGTACTTGGTGAAGAACCGCCGGATGGCGTCGCCCATGTTCGCGCCGTAGAGCGGCGTCCAGAGCGGGGCGGGTGGTGGCGGCGTCGACATCGGGTCCTCCTCCCGTGAGGCTACGAGTACAGGATGCGACGGCGCGCCGTCCCGCGCACCAGCGTCCTTCGCTGAGGGACGGCCGCGACACGACTCGCCGCTCAATCGAGCGCCGTGCCCAGTCCGGGGGCCGCCCCGGGTTAGAGTTGGCCGCTGGGGGGACCGCCGCATCGAACGGATCGAGACCCCCGCATGCCACGTCAGGAGCGCGCCGAGCGCAGCCGCGCCAGCATCCTCGAGGCTGCCGCGGACGAGTTCGACCAGCACGGCTACGCCGGAGCCCGGCTCGAGCGGATCGTCGAGCGCACCGGGCTGACCAAGGGCGCGGTGTACTTCCACTTCCGGTCGAAGCTCGACCTGGCGAAGGCCCTGGTCGTGGAGAAGTACGGCAACTGGCCCGCGATCGTGTCCGAGGTCGACGCGAGCGGTCTGCGGGGCGTGGCGGCCGCCGCCGAGCTGACCCGAAGGGTGGGCGCGGTGTTCGCATCGGACGTGCGGGTGCGCGCGGCGATGGCGCTGTCGCAGACCATCCTCCCGCCCGGGCCGGACGCCGACCCCTACGACCACTGGGTGGGCGTCGTCGCCGGCTACCTGGAGCAGGAGCCGTCGCTTCCGCAGGGGCTCACACCCCGCGAGGTCGCCGTGGTGGCGGTCCAGGGCTTCTTCGGCGCGTACATGATCGCGGCGGAACGCGGCCGCCTCGACGAGCTGCCGGCCGACATCGACCGGCTCTGGAGTGCGCTGGGGGCGCTCGCCGCATAAGCACGATCGCCGAGGGGCACGTAGTTGTCACTTCCGGGCGTCGAAAGCGACAACCACGTGCCCTTCGATGGAGGGTGGGCGCCGCTCAGAGCGCGGTGAGCTCCTCGCGCACGAAGCGTGCGAACTGCTCCGCCGCCGCGGGCTGCGAGCGGGTGCGGTTGCGGGCGATCCCGATGACCCGCTCCGCCTCGTCCGCGAGCGGGACGGCCACGATCCCCGGCTCCGCGGGCGTGTCCGGGATGAGGGCGACGCCGACGCCATCGCGCACGAGCGCGCGCAGGGTCGACAGCTCGGTGACCTCGATCACCGGCGACAGCACCTCGCCGTGCGCGGCGAAGTAGGCGTCCGCGATCGTCCGCAGTCCCGACCCCGGGCGCAGCGCGACCAGCTCGGCCTCCGTCAGGTCTGCGAAGGAGGCCGCACTGCGCGCGGCGAGGGGATGCCCCTCCGGCACGCCGAGCACCAGCCGCTCCGCGGTCAGCCGCACCCACTCGATGTCGGGGTCGCGCGGGTCGGGGCTGAGGAAGGCCAGGTCGGCCGAGCCCTCGCGCAGCGCGTCGAGCACGGTGTCCGCGGTCCCGCCGCGCAGGGCGAAGCGGATGTCGGGGAACAGGCTGCGGTACTCGCTGACCACGCGCGGAAGCAGCCAGCTCCCGAACGACGAGACGTAGGCGAGGGAGACGATCCCGGCCGCCGGGTCGCGAAGGGCGTCGATGCGGGCGCGCGCGGTGTCGAGCTCCGCCTCCGCGCGTGACGCGTGGGCCAGCAGGATCTCGCCGTACTGGTTGAGCTCCAGGTGGCCGCGGCGGCGGTCGAACAGCTCGACGCCGGCCTCGGCCTCCAGGCGGGCGAGGGAGCGCGAGAGGGTCGACTGCGAGACCCCGAGCGTCTCGGCGGCCAGGGCCAGATGGCCCTCCGCCGCCAGCGCCCGGAAGTGGGCGATCTCGTCGATCCGCATGCACACCATCATGGCCCACCCGCACGGTGCGCGCCGGGAGGCGGCAGCGCGAGGGCCGGACCCCCGCGAACGGGGGAGTGCTCAAATGAGCGGTCTACCCCTGTACGAGTTCTCTGTACGTTCACTCACAAGACAGTGCGCGGTTCTCCGCCATCCCTAAGGTTGCCGCGGACTCGCACGAGATCCCCCTTCCGATCGAGGAGAGAAATGTCAACCAGACTGCGCACTTTGTGGCGCGCCGCCACCGCTGTGGCCGTCGGAGCAGGCCTCGCCGCCGGCTCCCTCGTCGCGACACCGGCGTTCGCCAGTACGGACGGCACCGGTGTCGTCATCAACGAGGCGTACCTGTCCGGCGGCAGCGCCGGAGCGGCCTACGCCAACAAGTTCGTCGAGCTCTACAACCCGGGCGACCAGCCCGTCGCGCTGACCGGCTGGAGCGTGCAGTACCGCTCCGCGACCAGCACTGGTGCGGCGAACGGCGTCGTCGCGCTGAGCGGCACGATCGCCGCCAAGGGCTACTACCTGGTCGCCGGAGCCTCCAACGGCACCGCAGGCGCCGCCCTGCCGGCCCCCGACGCCGCGAGCAACGGACTGAACCCGTCCGGCGCCTCCGGCACCCTCATCCTCGCCAAGTCGGCCACCGCGCTGACCCTCCCGGCGGGCTCCGTCACGGGCAACGCCAACGTGGCCGACCTGATCGGCTACGGCTCGTCGAACACCTTCGAAGGTTCGAAGGCTGCGGCAGCCCCGAGCGGCAACACGGATGTGAAGTCTCTCACCCGGACGTCCTTCAAGGACACCGACGACAACGCCGCGGACATCTCGCTGAGCGCGACGATCACCCCGCAGAACACCGCGTCGGCCACCGATCCGGGCAACCCGGGCGACGGTGGAGGCACCGACCCGGGCACCGGGACCGACCCCGGTCCGCCCGGCACGGTCTCCATCGCCGACATCCAGGGCACCGGTGACACCAGCCCGAAGGTGGGCCAGACGGTCAGCACGGTCGGCGTCGTCACCGCGGCCTACCCGACCGGAGGCTTCAACGGCTTCTACCTGCAGACCCCGGGCACGGGAGGTGCGATCGACCTCGCGACGCACACCGCGTCCGACGCCGTCTTCGTCTTCGGCTCGTCGTTCGCCTCGGCTGTCGCCGTCGGCGACTATGTGAAGGTCACCGGCGCGGTCACCGAGTTCAACGGCCTCACCGAGGTCAACGCCACCAAGGTCGACACGCTCGACAAGAGCACCGTCACTGCGCCCACCCCCGCGACCGTCGCCCTCCCGACCACCGACGCGCAGCGCGAGAGCCTGGAGGGGATGCTGATCGCACCCCAGGGCGCCTTCACCGTCACCGACGTGTACTCGGCCAACCAGTACGGCGAGATCGGCCTCGCGGCCGGCGACAAGCCGCTGATCCAGGCGACAGAGACCGCCCGTCCCGGCACCCCGGCCTACGCCGCGGCGGTCGCAGACAACAAGTCCCGCTCCGTCACCCTCGACGACGGCGCCTCGACCAACTTCCTCAGCGCGGCGAACAAGTCCAAGCCGCTGCCGTACCTGTCGCTGACCAGCCCGGTCCGCGTCGGCGCGCCGGTCACGTTCACCACGCCGGTCATCCTCGACTACCGCAACGACGCCTGGAAGTTCCAGCCCACCGCCGAGCTCACCCCGGCGAACGCGGCCACCGTCCAGCCCGTCACCTTCGGCAACACCCGCACCGCGGCCCGGGCCAACGTGGGAGGCGACCTGCGCCTGGCGACGTTCAACGTGCTGAACTACTTCCCGACCACCGGCGACCAACTCCCCGGCTGCACGTTCTACACCGACCGCGACGGCAACAAGATCACAGTCAACTCCGGCTGCGACGCCCGCGGCGCCGCCGACGCGACCAGCCTCAAGCGCCAGCAGGACAAGATCGTCGCCGCGATCAACGCCCTCACCGCCGACGTCGTCTCCCTGGAGGAGATCGAGAACTCGGCGCGCTTCGGCCTGAACCGTGACGACGCGCTGAAGACCCTGGTCTCCGCGCTCAACGCCGCGGCGGGCAGCGACGTCTGGGCGTTCGTGCCCTCGCCGTCGAAGCTCCCGGCCTCCGAGGACGTCATCCGCACGGCGTTCATCTACAAGAAGGCCGTGGCGGCCCCGGTCGGCGCGTCGACGATCCTCGACGACGCGGCGTTCTCGAACGCCCGCCAGCCGCTCGCCCAGGCCTTCAAGAAGGTCGGGGGCGCCGACTCGTCGGCGTTCATCGCTATCGTCAACCACTTCAAGTCGAAGGGCTCCGGAACCGGCGCCGACGCCGACCAGGGCGACGGGCAGGGCGCATCCAACGCCTCCCGCGTCAAGCAGGCCACCGCCCTCGTCGCGTTCGCGAGCGAGCGCAAGGCCACGCTGGGCTCCGACAAGGTGCTCCTGATCGGTGACTTCAACGCCTACCTCAACGAGGACCCGATCAAGGTCCTCACCGACGCCGGCTACATCGACCAGGTCAGCACCCGCACCTCGAAGGCGACCTACTCCTTCGGCGGCACGGTCGGCTCCCTCGACCACGTGCTCGCCTCGCCGGCCGCCAACGCGGCCATCACCGGCGCGGACGTCTGGAACATCAACTCCGTGGAGTCGGTGGCCCTGGAGTACAGCCGCTACAACTACAACGCCACCAATTTCTACGAGGCCGGCCCGTACCGCTCCAGCGACCACGACCCGGTCGTCATCGGCCTGGGCCTGAAGGCCGCGCCGGTGACGCTCAACCTGCTGAACATCAACGACTTCCACGGTCGGATCGACAGCAACACGGTGAAGTTCGCCGGCACCGTCGAGAAGCTGCGCGCCGAGGGCGGCGAGGGCAACACCCTCTTCCTCTCCGCGGGCGACAACATCGGCGCCTCCCTGTTCGCCTCGGCCTCGGCCGGCGACGTCCCGACGCTCGACGTGCTGAACGCGCTCGACCTGAAGACGAGCGCCGTGGGCAACCACGAGTTCGACAAGGGCTTCGCCGACCTCGCCGGTCGCGTGAAGGACGCCGCGAAGTTCGGCTACCTCGGCGCGAACGTCTACCAGAAGGGCACGAAGACCCCGGCGCTGCCGGAGTACGCCACCTTCACGGTGAACGGGCTGAAGGTCGCCGTCATCGGCGCCGTCACGCAGGAGACCCCGACCCTGGTCTCGCCCGGCGGCGTCTCGACACTCGACTTCGGCGACCCGGTGGAGGCCGTGAACCGCGTGGCGGCACAGCTCACCGACGGCGACCCGGCCAACGGCGAGGCCGACGTGATCGTGGCCGAGTACCACGAGGGCGCCGGCTTCGGCACGCCCGACGGCGCGACGCTCGACCAGGAGGTCGCGGCCGGCGGTGCGTTCGCGGACATCGTCACCAAGACCAGCGCGAAGGTCTCCGCGATCTTCACCGGCCACACCCACAAGCAGTACGCGTGGGAGGGCCCGGTCCCCGGCGTCGCTGGCGCGACCCGTCCGATCGTCCAGACCGGCAGCTACGGCGAGAACATCGGCCAGATCACGCTGACCGTGGACGGCGACAGCAAGCAGGTCACCGGCCACACCGACCGCAACGTGGCGCGCACCGCGGACAGCGACGCGAGCCTCGTCACCGCCTACCCGCGGGTCGCGAAGGTGAAGACGATCGTCGACAAGGCGCTCGCCGACGCGGCGGTCATCGGCAACCAGAAGGTCGGCTCCGTCACCTCCGACATCACCACGGCGTACCTCGGCGGCGCCCGCGACGACCGGATGAGCGAGTCGACCCTGGGCAACCTCGTGGCCGACTCGCTGCTGTCGACCCTGTCGCCCGCCCAGCTCGGCGGCGCCGAGATCGGCGTGGTGAACCCGGGCGGCCTCCGTGCCGAACTGCTGTACGGCGCCGACGGATCGGTCACCTACGCACAGGCCAACGCCGTGCTGCCGTTCGTGAACAACCTGTGGACGACCTCCCTCACCGGAGCGCAGTTCAAACAGGCGCTCGAGCAGCAGTGGCAGCGGAACGCCGACGGCACCGTGCCGAGCCGGCCGTTCCTCAACCTGGGCCTGTCGAAGAACGTGACGTACACGTACGACGCCACCCGGCCGGAGGGCGACCGCATCACGAGCATCCTCGTGAACGGCTCGGCCATCGACCCGGCGAAGTCGTACCGGATCGGCACGTTCTCGTTCCTCGCGCAGGGCGGTGACAACTTCCGGGCGTTCGCGGCCGGAACCGACACGCGCGACTCGGGTCTCATCGACCGCGACGCCTGGATCGGCTACATCTCAGCGCACAGCCCGCTGTCGCCGAGCTTCGCCCGCCGCGGCGTGTCCGTCACGGACGTGCCGACGACGACGCTGACGCGCGGCCAGCAGGTGAGCTTCGGAGTGCAGAAGCTGAACCTGACCAGCCTGGGCAGCCCGGCGAACACCTCGCTCGAACTGAGCTGGGGAGGCTCAGCGGTCATCGGCAGCGTGCCGGTGGACGCCTCGGGCAACGCGGCCGTGAGCTTCACGGTCCCGGCCTCGGCCGCCGGCGCGAGCACCCTGGTGCTCACCGCCAAGGAGTCCGGCACGACCGTGCGCATCCCGCTCACGGTGGAGGCCGCTCCGACCGACGGCAAGCCGACGACCGACCCGAAGGCGGCGCCTGCGTCCGCGCTGACCAAGGCCCTCCAGGGCAAGGTCGGCTTCAAGGACAAGGCCTACCACGCTGGCGACCCGATCGACCTCACCGTCGGCACGAAGTACGCCGGTCAGTGGGTCTCGGTCTGGATCTCCGGCAAGCCCGTCGGCGACGGCTGGATCCGGGTGCCGGCGGACGGAGTCCTGCACTTGACGGTGCCGAACCCGCTCGCCAAGGGCGACTACACCCTGTCGGCGCAGGACAGCGCCGGCGCGGTGATCGGCTGGAACGACCTGAAGATGTCCAACGGCAAGGCCGTGGGGCACCAGCAGTAGGTTCCTGACGAACGACGACCGCCGGGCGTGCACGCTGCGCCCGGCGGTCGCTCGTCTCCGCTCTTCGCCATGTAAATAATCATTGACACCGTGTCCGCATCGCTTTACACTTGCCATGTACAGAATTTTTGACATGGAGGTGCGCAGTGTCCTACGACGAGAAGAGCGCGTGGGCGTACCTGGTCGTCGCCGTCCTGGGCTACGCCGTCTACCTGATCCTGCTGGCGGTGAACGGGCCCGGCGACTACGTGCCGTTGCTGATCTGGACCGTGGTCGGCTCCATCGTGGCCAACATCCTGTCCCGCTTCGCCATCTCCTTCTCGAACCCGCGGGAGGCCGACAAGCGCGACCAGCGCGACCGCGAGGTCAAAGTCTTCGGCGAGCGGGTCGGCCAGGCGTTCGTCATCATCGGCGCCCTGGCCGCGCTCGTGCTGGCGCTGTTCGAGGCGCCGTGGTTCTGGATCGCGAACGCCGTCTACGCCGCCTTCGTACTGTCCGCAGTGGTCGGCTCGATCGCCACGCTGGTCGCCTACCGCAAGGGGCTGCCGGCATGGTGAAGCCCACCCGCGTGACCAATAGCATCCGAGCCCTGCGCTTCGGCGCGGGGGAGATGACCCAGGCCGACCTCGCGGATCGCGTCGGCGTCACCCGCCAGACCATCATCGCCATCGAGCAGGGGCGGTACTCGCCGTCCCTGGAGATGGCCTTCCAGCTCGCGCGGGTGTTCGGGGTCCCGCTCGACGACGTGTTCCAGTACCCCGAGGAGTGAGGGGAATCATGAGCACTACGATGCGCGCCGTCGTCCAGGACGCCTACGGCACCACCGCTGCACTGCGCGTGGAGGAGGTCCCCGTCCCGTCGATCGGCCCGGCCGACGTGCTGGTGCGCGTCGAGGCGGCCGGCATCGACGCGGGCACCTGGCACCTCACCACCGGCCGCCCCTACCTGATGCGGCTGATGGGCTTCGGGATGCGCCGGCCGTCGTCGCGCGTGCGCGGCGCCGCCTTCGCAGGCGTGGTGGAGGCCGTCGGATCCGAGGTCGACGACCTCCAGGTCGGCGACGCGGTGTTCGGCTCGGCCGCCGGCGCACTCGCCGAGCGGGTGCGCGCCCCGCGGGTCGCGGTTGTCCCGATCCCTGCGGGCCTGGGCCTCACGGAGGCCGCTGCGGTCCCGATCTCAGCGGTGACGGCGCTGCAGGCGCTGGCCGCGGCTGGCGTGGAGGCGGGCGACCGGGTGCTGCTGCTGGGCGCGGCCGGCGGCGTCGGCCACTTCGCGGTGCAGCTTGCTGTCGCACGCGGCGCCGAGGTGACGGGAGTGTGCAGCGGTCCGAAGACCGCGCTCGTGCGCGAGCTGGGCGCCGCGGACGCGATCGACTACACGACGACCGACCCGCTCGGCCTCGGCCGGATCTGGGACGCGATCATCGACACCGCAGGCAACCGTTCACTGCGGGCGCTGCGGGCGAGCCTCGCCCCCGCGGGTGCGCTCGTACTCGTCGGCGGGGAGGGTGGAGGCAGCATCCTCGGCGGCACGGAGCGCATCGCGGCGGCCGGCCTGAGGAACGCGACCTCCCGCCAGCGCCTGGTCGGCCTGATGGCGCGCGAACGCCAGGAGGACCTCCTCGAGCTCGCCCGCCTCTACAGCGAGGGCGCCTTCCACCCGGTCATCGACACGGTGTATCCGCTGGAGCGGACGGGCGAGGCGATCGACCACCTCGGCGCCGGGCGGGCGCGCGGCAAGGTCGTGGTGCTGCCGTAGCCAGCAGATTCGGCACGAATCGCGGCTCTGCCGCGCCGATTCACGACATTCGGCACGAAAGGCCACGGGCCAGGGCGCGCCGGTTCGTCACACCTGGAAGTACAACTCCGTGTGCAGCTTGCACCCCGGGTTGAACCCCGCCCCGCACTCCGGGCACGAGTCGGCCTCCAGATAGTCCGCGATCGTCAGCGTCGCCGTGCACACCCCGCACAGCACCGCGCGCTCGCCGCGTTCGGCGACCGGCCACTGCTGCGCCGGATGGCCGGCGGTCTCCGCGTGGCAGACGTGGCACGGGTAGAACTCGCCGCAGCACGCGAACCGGATCGCGATCACGTCGAGCGGTGTCCGGTAGTGGATGCAGCGCGTCTGGTCGTCCACCGTGGGGCCGAGCACGCGCGGGCCGCCGCTCATCGCACTCCTCGCGCCGTCAACGCGTCGCCCAGCTCGTCCGCGTGCTTGAACGCCATCACCAGGAACGGCACCGCGAACGCCCGCAGCCCGGCCCTGGCGCCCCGCGCGCGCTGAGCGTCCCGGACGTCCCGCGCCAGCCCCGCGAGCACCGGGACGGTGCTGAGCGTCACCGTCAGCAGCAGCGCCGTCCGCGCCGGGTCGATCCGCAGCGCCGCGAGCGGTCGGAGGCCGCGCTCGACGGCGTCCAGGAGGTCGGCGACCCGCGTCGTCAGCACCAGCAGTGCGGCGAGCACGACCGCGGACGCCACGCGCGCGGTGTTCGCGACCGCGGGCTCCGGACCGAGGAAGAGGAGCTGGCCGGCGAGGGTGATCACGATCACCCAGCGTACGGCGAGCACCTGACGGGCGAGGTCGCGCATCCCGGACGCCCCGTCGCCGAGGCGCGCGAGGGCGTACGCGACCACCGGCAGCGCCGCGGCCACCGCCGCCGCGACCCAGGTGGAGGGCAGCAGCGACACCGCGAGCACCGCCGCGAGCACCAGCAGCAGCTTGGGGCCGGCCGGCATCCGGTGCAGCGGTCCCGTCCCCGGCCGGTAGAGCGTCAGCACGGAAGGCTCCCCTCGGCGAGCAGGTGCTCGTACGCCGCCACCACATCCCCCGGCGAGCCGATCGTGGCCACCGTGCCGCCGGCGAAGAGCACCGCCGTGTCGCAGCGGGCGGCCAGCGCCAGGTCGTGGGTGACCAGGACGAGCCGGTGCCCGGCGTCCTCCAGCAGATGGTCGGAGACGCGGCGGGCGTTGCGGGCGTCCAGGTAGGCGGTCGGCTCGTCCGCGATCACGAGCTCCGGCCGCCGCACGAACGCACCGCACAGTGCGAGGAGCTGCTTCTGGCCGCCCGACAGGTCGTGGGAGGGCCGGTCCGCCAGCTCGGTCAGCCCGAAGCGGTCGAGGGCGTCGGCGACACGCGCCGCCGTCGCCTCCCGCCCGAGCCGGTCGGCGCGGAGCGAGAACGCGACGTCTTCCGCGACGGTCGGCATGATGATCTGCGCGTCCGGGTTGCTGAAGACGACCGCGATGCGCCGCCGCAGCTCGGCGGCCTGCCGGGCGGGGTCGAGGCCGAGGATGCGCAGCCCGCCGGCGGAGGCAGGGACCAGCCCGCCCAGGAGGCGCGCGAAGGTGGACTTCCCCGACCCATTCTCGCCGATCACCGCGATGGTGCGGGCGTCGAGGTCGAGGGTGACGTCGTGGAGGACGTCGACGTCGCCGAGGCGGACCCCGATGCCGTCGAGTTGGAGGGCGCTCATCGCACCACCTCGAACACGGCAGCCACACCCAGCCCACCGCCGACGGACGCGGCGGCGACCCCGAGCGTCCCCGCCGGCGCCCCGCCGCGCACGAGCCGGCTGAACAGCCGCACGACGGCCACCGCCCCGCTCGCGCCCCACGGGTGGCCGAGGGCCAGCGCGCCGCCGTCGGCGCAGACCCGGGGGTCGTCCTCCGCGACGCCGACGCGCTCCAGGACCGCGATGCTCTGGGAGGCGAACGCCTCCACGAGCTCGAACGCCGCGACCTCCCGCGAGGTGACGCCCGCACGCGCGAGCGCGGTGAGGATCGCCGGCGCCGCACCGATCCCGGGCAGTGCGGGGTCGCAGCCGACGACCGCGCCGGTCAGCACCGCGAGCCCGGGGGCTGCGCCGGCCGGGGCCACGACGACCGCTGCGGCGCCGTCGCCGATCCGGGTCGAGGTCCCGGCCGTGAGCACGCCGCCGGGGAACAGCGCGGGCAGCCGGGTGAGCAGCCGCTCGGCCCCGCCGATCGCGTCGTCCTGGTCGAGCCCCGCCAGCGGCACCAGCTCGTCCGCGAACCGCCCGCCCGCCAGCGCGGCGCGGGCCCGTTCGTGGCTGCGCGCAGCGTGCGCGTCGAGCCGCGACCGCGGGATGCCGTCGTGCGCGGCCAGGTCCTCCGCGGCCCGGACCATGTCGGGATCGGGGAAGCCGTCCGGCGCGAACGGCGCCCGGTCGTAGGCGACCCCGTCGACCGAGCGGACGGGCGCGGTGGAGGCGCTCTCCACGCCCCCGGCGAGCCGCGGCCTCCGGTCGCCCGCCCGGATCGCGGCGGCCGCGTCGAGGATCGCGGCCAGCCCGCTCCCGCACTGCCGGTCGACGGTGCCGCCCGGGATCGCGGGGTCCAGCCCGGCGGCGAGGGCCGCCACGCGCGCCAGGTTGCCGCCGGGGCCCATGCAGTTGCCGAGCAGGACGTCGGCGACCTCGACCGGCGCGCCCGTCGCTCTCGCTGCATCGGACAGGGCGGCGCGGAGGACCGGGGCGGCCAGCTCCTCCACGCGCAGGCGCGCGAGGGCGCGGCCGCGGGTGCCGATGGGGGTGCGGCGGGCGGCGACGATCACAGGAGCATCACCGTTCAATCGGCCGCACCTCCCCCTCCAGCACGCGCCGCACGGCCTCCGCACGCGCGGGCTTCCCCGCGGCGGTCCGCGGCAGCTCAGCAGCGTACCAGCGGCGTGGACGATGGGCAGGCGCGAGGCGCTCGGCAGCAGCCGCTCGCAGCGTGGCCAGCGACGGGAGGGTGCCGTCCGGCTCCACGAGCGCGGCGACGAGCGCGCCGACGCGGCCGGTCGGGAGGCCGAACACCACCGCGTCGCGCACGCCGGGCACCGAGCGCAGCGCGGCCTCGACCTCGTCCGGCACGATCGTGGCGGACGCGCTGAGGATCGCGCCGTCCGCGCGGCCCAGCAGGCGGATGCGCTCGCCGCCGTCCTCCGCGCGGACCAGCTCTGCACGGTCGCCGACCGTCGCCCAGGCGCCGTCGCGGCGCAGCGGGCCGGGCGCACCGGCGTAGCCGCGGGCCACGTACGGTGAGCGCACCCACAGCTCGCCGTCGCGCACGCGCAGCTCGACTCCCGGGAACGGCATCAGCCCGTCGCCGTGGTCGACGGCCACGAAGGACAGCTCCGCCGCTCCGTAGTAGGCGGTCACGCGCATCCCCTCCGCCTCGGCTCGCGCCCGCAGCGCCGGGTCGAGGTGGGAGCCGCCGACCAGCGCGGACCGGATTCCGGACGCAGCGTCCGACTCCAGCAGCCGGCGCAACGCCTCGGGGGTGCCGTGGAAGCAGTCGGCGGCGGCGCCGTCGAGCACGGCCCGCGGGCCGCCGTCGAGCGCGTGCGCGAGCGAGAACAGCGTCAGTGACGATGACGCGGGCGCCGGGAGGGCGACCGCCCGGCCGCCGTTCAGCAGCTCGGCCACCGCCGCGAACGACGACGCCCACGACGCGTGGCTGCGCAGGACGATCCGCGGCGGCCCGCTGCTGCCGGAGGTCAGCGTCGCCCAGGCGATCGGGCCGGACCCGTCCGGGCACTCCAGGTCGGCGTGCGACGCCGCGTCGACGGCCGCGGCCAGGTGCGATGCCGGACGTCGGCCGTCGACCACGAGCGGGACGTCGCCGGCCGACCGCGCCTCCCGGAGCAGCTCCAGGAGGGCGGGGTCGTCGTCGCGCAGCGGGACGATCCGGCTCATGCGGCGGGAGCGTCGTCCCGACGACGAGCCGGAGCCCAGGTGCGCCGGAACGCACGCGGGTACGCGCGCACCAGCGTCGCCACGATCGCGGTCGCGAGCACCGCCTTGATGAGGTCGCCCGGCACGAAGCCGAGGCTGAGGAGCGCGGTCTGGCCGAGCGGCAGCCGCAGGACGAAGGCCTGCACGGGGATGCCGAACGCGTACACCACGCCGATGCCGCCCACCACGACGCCGACGAACGTGCGCCAGACGACGGGCTTGCGGTTGCCAGCGTGGACGATGAGGCCGATGACGGCGGCGCCGACGATCCAGCCGACAAGGTAACCGGCCGAGGGCCCGACGAACACGCCGATGCCGCCGCGTCCGCCGGCCAGGAGGGGGAGCCCTGCGGCGACGAGGGCGAGCAGCACGGTCATCGACAGCGCGCCGAGCCACGGCCCGAGCAGGGCGCCGGCGAGCATGACGCCGAGTGTCTGCGCGGTGATCGGCACCGCGCCGAACACGGTGAAGCCGCCCGGGAGGCCGAGAACGGCGACGATCGCGGCGACGACGGCGACGCGCGCGATGTCGGTCGCGTCGAGGCCGCGGCGGGCGGGGCGGGCTGCCGCGGGCCGGGAGGCCGCGCTCTCTGCGGTCGCGGGACCGGCGTGGGTGGTGCGGGGGGAGTCGGTCATCGGTCTTCCTTCACCTGAACACTGTTCACCTGAACAGCGTTCACTATAGTGAAACCGTGACGGGAAACGAAAGCGCACGCAGGCACAGCCGCGACGACGTGGCCGAGACGGCCCTCCGCATCCTCGACGACTACGGCCTCCCCGACCTCACCATGCGCCGCCTCGCCGCCGCGCTCGACGTGCAGCCCAGCGCGCTCTACTGGCACTTCCCGAACAAGCAGACCCTCCTGGCCGAGCTCGCCGACCGCATCGTCGGACGCGCCGCCGTCATCCCGCCCGCCGCGACCGTGCCCGACGCGTCCTGGCCAGAACGGGTGCGCGCCGAGTCCGCCGCACTCCGCGACGCCCTGCTCGCCTACCGCGACGGCGCGGAGGTCGTCGCCAGCACCGCCGCGCTCGGCCTGGGCGCCGCCCCGGCCCAGCGACGGCTGGAGGCCGCCGTCCGCTCGGGGGGCTTCGACGCCGAGACCGCCGGCCGCGCCGGCACAGCGCTCCTGCACTTCGTACTCGGTCACGTCTCCCACGAGCAGCAGCGGATGCAGTTCGACAGCATCGGCGTGCTCGCGACGGGGGAGGCGGCCGACCCGCTCGACGAGGGGGACTCCGCCGCCGCCTTCGCGTTCGGCGTGGGACTCCTCGTCGGGGGCCTCCAGCGCCTCGCGACCGACAGCAGCGCGCCGGAAACCGCCGGAACCGCAGGGGCTAGTCGCTCCCGAACGTGACCTTCCAGCCGCCGACCACGGTGGTCGCCAGGTTGAACAATGCCGCGAAGATCGCCCCGAGCGAGGACACGACGATGACCTCCAGCAGCGACACCACGAGGGTGAACATCATCACGTTGCCGAAGGTCAGCCCGGCGACGAGGGAGGCGCCCTGCGCGCCAGCGATGCTCTCCAGGAACGTCGTCATCGAGCCGACCAGCCCGACCTTGTCGAGCACCGACCAGCCGAGCAGCGTGAGCACGACGGTCACGGCCGCCAGCACGACGCTGATCAGGAACGACATCTTCAGCGCGGACCAGAAGTCGATGTAGACGAGGCGCATCGTTGCGCGCTTCTTCTGCTTCGTCCGTGCCGACATCGGCGACCTCCCCGGTGCTGCTGCTCTCGAACCGCTCGCGCGGCTCCCCCTCGGGCGAGTCTAACCGACACGCCTGCGGGAACCCGGAACGACCGGGCGTCGAAACAAACCGATCGACCGGTTATGCATGTAATATGGGCGTGCGGGGGCGAACGCCCGACCGACGTACAGCTCGCAACGGCGACCACTGGGGGGATGTCGGTCGGGCGGTTCCCGGAGGGGTGCTTCACCCCGCCGCGAGCTCGCTCCGCGGGTCACTCCACGACGAGGTCGGGCAGCGATCGCAGCGCGTCGAGCCGTCCGTCCGCCACGATCCCCGGCAGCAGCACGATCCACAGCTCCCGGATGCGTTGCAGGAGGTCCGCGCGCCCGGTCAGCGTCGCGGACACGAGCTGTACCCCCGTGAACGCGGGCGACAGCAGGTGCGCGAACATCCCGGGGTCCACGCGCTCCGAGACGTCGCCCTCGGCGATCGCCGTCCGCGTCAGCTCCTCGATCGAGCGGAACCAGTCCTCGTACGGCTCGACGATGGCCTGATCGGCCGTCCCGACGTCAGTGGTCAGCCGGATGCCGGCCTGCACCACCGGGTCCGCCAGGAGCTGCCGCCCGAGGCTCCGGCAGAGCAGCACGAGCGACTCCAGCGCGGGCCGCCCCTCCGCCAGGATCGCGGTGGAGGCCTCCATCGTGCGCCGGTGCTGCTCGGCGATCACCGCGAGAGCCAGCTCGTCCTTGGACGCGAAGTGGAAGTACAGCGCGCCCTTCGTGAGCCCGGCCGTCTTCGCGATGTCCGAGATGGAGGCCAGCCCGTAGCCGCGCGCGCCGAACACCTCGGCCGCACCCCGGAGGATGGCGTCGCGGGTGGCGAGGGCGCGAGACTGCGTGACCATGACCTCAACACAGTAATGCGGCGCGGCTATGGGATTGATGCATGAATCGGGTCGCCGCGGGACCAGACGGGACACTCGCCCGCGGAGTAGCGTGAGCGTATCCGCAGCCGGATCACCCGTCGCACCGCGCCGACCGAGGAGGACGCCGCATGACCACCGTCGCCGACACCATCGTCGAGATCATCCGGGACGCGGGCGTCACGCGCGTCTACGGCATCCCCGGCGACTCGCTCAACGGCTTCACCGACGCGCTGCGCCGCGCAGGCGACGTCGCCTGGGAGCACGTGCGGCACGAGGAGGCCGCGGCGTTCGCGGCGGCGGCGGAGGCGGCGCTCACCGGCGAACTGGCCGTCTGCGCCGGAAGCTGCGGCCCCGGCAACCTCCACCTCATCAACGGCCTCTTCGACGCCAACCGCAGCCGGGTCCCCGTGCTCGCGATCGCCGCGCAGATCCCGGGGCCGGAGATCGGCAGCACCTACTTCCAGGAGACGCACCCGCAGGAGCTGTTCCGGGAGGCCGCGGTCTACTCCGAGCTCGTGAGCATGCCCGAGCAGCTTCCGCGGGTGCTGGAGATCGCGATGCGCACGGCGATCGAGCGCCGCGGCGTCGCCGTGGTCGTCATCCCCGGCGAGATCTTCCTCGCGGACAGCGTCGGCCGCAAGCCGTCGGCGCCGATCCGGTACTCGCCGCGCGTGACCCGGCCCACCGACGGCGAGCTGAGGGCCGCGGCCGACATCCTGAACGCGGCCAAGAAGGTCACCATCCTCGCGGGCGCCGGCGTCGAGGGCGCGCACCCGCAGCTCATCGACATCGCCGGAGCGCTGCGGGCCCCGGTGGTGCACGCCATGCGCGGCAAGGAGTTCGTCGAGTACGACAACCCGTACGACGTCGGGATGACCGGCCTGCTCGGGTTCTCCTCCGGTTACCGGGCGATGGAGTCCTGCGACGCGTTGCTCATGCTGGGCACGGACTTCCCGTACCAGCAGTTCTATCCGTCCAAGGCGAAGATCATCCAGGTCGACATCCGCGGCGAGAACCTCGGCAGACGCACGCCGATCGACCTCGGCCTCGTCGGCAGCGTCAAGGACACGGTGGAGGCGCTCCTCCCGCTGCTCGCGGATCGCAAGGACACCAAGCACCTCGACGCGTCCCGCTCGCACTACCTGAAGGCGCGCAAGAGCCTGGACGAGCTGGCCGTCAACGACCGCAACCGCACGCCCATCCACCCGCAGTACGTCGCGCGGCTGATCAGCGAGCTCTCCAGCGAGGACGCCGTGTACATCCCGGACGTCGGCTCGCCCGTGGTCTGGGCGGCCCGCTACCTGCGGATGAACGGCTCACGCCGGCTGATCGGCTCGTTCAACCACGGCAGCATGGCCAACGCCCTGTCGCAGTCGATCGGCGCGCAGGTGGCGTTCCCCGGGCGGCAGGTGATCGCACTGGCGGGCGACGGCGGTCTGGCGATGCTGATGGGCGAGCTGCTGACCCTGGTGCAGATGAAGCTGCCGGTCAAGATCGTCGTCTTCAACAACTCCTCGCTGAACTTCGTGGAGGTCGAGATGAAGGCCGCGGGCTTCGTCAACTACGGGACGGGCCTGGAGAACCCGGACTTCGCCCGCGTCGCGCAGGCGATCGGCATCCACGGCCAGCGGGTCGAGAGGCCGGACGAGCTGGAGAGCGCTCTCCGCACGGCGCTCGCCCACGACGGCCCCGCCCTGGTGGACGTCGTGACCGCTCGCCAGGAGCTCAGCATCCCGCCCGCGATCACGGCCGAGCAGGTGAAGGGCTTCACCCTCTACGCGCTGCGCACGATCATGTCCGGCCGCGGCGACGAACTCATCGACCTGGCCGACACCAACGTCTTCCGCCGCCTCTTCGACTGACCGCCGCAATCTCTCCCGGAGTTATGTACGCGACACGCCGTGCGCGGGCGTGCACAACTCCGGGACTGATGGCTGCGTGAGTCAGTTGATGCAGACGGTGCTGGAGTAGTTGGTGGTCGGGCCGGAGTGGGTGGGCGCCGGCGCGGGGGCGGCGGGGGCCGCGGGGCCCGTGGCTGCCGCTCCGGGCGCGGTCGGCATCAGGCCGTCGTCGCCGAGGACGACGGTGACGCCCTTCACGCTGCCGGTCTCCTGCACCGCGGCGCCCGGGAGCAGCGCTGCGACGGCCTTCGCCTGCGACTCCTGGCCCGACGGGTACTGGATGGTCGTCGTCTGCTGCGAGCTCGCGTCGCCGGCCGCACCGGTCTTGAAGCCCGCCGCAGTGAACGTCTGCGTCGCCGTGCCCGCCGCGCCGTTCATGCTGCCGCCGTTGAGCACGGTCACCTTCGTGTCGGACGGCTTGGCCGCCGTCGCGCTGTCGTAGGCGGACGGCGTGCCCGTCAGGCTCTTGATGAACGCGGGCATCGCGGCGGTGTCCACCTGCACGATCGACAGGTCGGAGCCGTCGACCGTGATGGTCGGCGTGCCGGAGATCGGGATGGTCGCCGACTGGATCTTGCCGCCGGTGAGGCCCTGCATCTGGGCTGCGAGCTGGAGGAAGTTCAGCCCGGGGTCGGTCTCCAGCGATCCGCTGATCGCGTCGAGCGCGCTCGTGAGCTTGCCCGGGTTCAGCAGGGTCCCCGCGGACAGGAACTTGTGCGCCTCCACCGACAGGAAGTACTGCTGGCGCACGACGCGGTCGAGGTCGCCGCGCGGGAGGCCGTGCCGCTGCCGCACGAACGACAGCGCCTGCTGCGCGTCGAGCGTCGAGACGCCCGCCGGGAAGTTCGCGCCGGAGTACGGGTCGTTCACGGCGTTGTTGAGGCAGACCTGCACCGGCCCGAGGGCCTTCGCGATCGTGTAGAAGCCGAGCAGGGAGACGCGCACGTAGTGGTCGATCGACAGCCCGGTGAGGTTCTGCACCGTCTGGATGAGCAGCTTGGCGCCGCTGGTCGGGTCGCTGCCGCCGTTGCCGAGCGAGAACGCCGCGTTGAGCTTGTTCATCCCGTGGCCGGGCACGTTCACCCAGGAGTCGCGGGGCAGGGAGACGAGGGTCGCCGACTTCCCGTTGGACGGGATGTGCAGGATCATCATCGTGTCCGTGTTGGTGCCGCCGCCGTCCGCGGTGGTGCTGAGCTGGTTCAGCTCCGCCTGCGTCGCGTTGTCGGGACGGTGGTCGTCGCCGACGAGCAGGATGTTCTGGTCCGCGCCGTCCACGTCGTTGCCGGTCTTGTTGATGACGTTGACGTGGCTCACGCCGCCGATGAAGCGGAAGTAGCTGTAGGCGGCGTAGCCGCCGAGCACCACGAGGAGCACGGCCAGCCCGGCCGCGGTCCAGGCGATGATGCGCTTGGAGCGACGGTGCTTCTTCGGGGGCTTGCCGCCGCCCGCGCCGCCGCCGGAGCCGTTGCCGCCGCCGCCGTCGCCGTCGCCGCTGTCGCCGAAGCCGCCGTCCGCGCGGCCAGGGTCCGGCGAGCCGGACAGTCCGAACAGGTCGAAGGGTGCGCCGGAGGCTCCCGCGCCGGAGGCTCCCGCAGCTGCTGCTCCCGCGCCGGCACCCGCCGCGGCGCCTGCGCCCGCGGGTCGCCCACCACCGTTCCGCCCGGAGGGCACGCCGGACGCCGGCCGCGTCGCCCGCACCGGCCGGCGCGGGTCGGCTGCGGGCACGCGTCCGAAGATCTCGGTCGGCGGCTCGGGACGGTCCTCCCGGCCGGCGCCGGACTCACCTGAGGGATAGTTCGGGCGTCGCACACCATGACGCTAGGGGGTGCGGCCTGCGAACAGCCTGGTTTCCCCCGGTGTTCCGGCGGAATGACCAGTAGATCAGCGAGGAGTTCTCAGCATGCTCACGGCAAAGGGGCGATGGGCGCTGCGAGAACCCTCATGCATCCGGTTCGGAGGGTGCGTCACCCGGCGACATCGCGTCGGTCATCCGGCTGGAGATCGCGAGCAGCTCGTCCTGCTGCTCCGGCGTGAGCGCGTCGAAGAGGATGCGGCGGATCGTCGCGGTGTGCTTCGGGAGCGCCCGTACGACGACGCGGCGCCCGTCGCCGCTGAGCCGGATCCAGCTGGCGCGCCTGTCCTCCGCGCAGTCCTCGCGCTCGACCAGGCCGCGGCCCTCCATGCGGGTGACCTGGTGGGAGACGCGGCTCTTCTCCCAGCCGGTCAGCTCGACCAGGTCGCGCACGCGCAGCCGCCGCCCGGGCGACCGCACCAGCGCCATGAGCACCTCGAGCTCGGAGATGGAGATGCCGTCGTCCCGCTGGAGCTGGGCGTCCAGGGTGCGGTCGAACCCGCGGCGCATCAGGTAGAACGCGTGGAAGAGCTCGGCTTCGTCAGCGCTCAGCTTGCGCGGATCGGGTCGGGTGCGCGCGATCGGCATACGTCATCCTTGCACGCGCCTGCGACAGCGTGCGGAGGCCGGCCTCAGTGCGCGAGCTGCTCCAGGAACACGACGAGCACGCCGAGCGCCACGATGCCGACCAGCACGATCAGCTGCTTCCATCCGGCGATCCCGGTGCGCGACACCGCGATGCGCGCGATCACCGCGAGCGACGCGATGAGGGCGGTGATCGCGATCACGACGGCGGTCCGCGCCTGCATCCAGCCGAGCATCGCCGCAGCGAGCACGAGCACCGGGATGACGATGACCGTGAGCGCCCGGGAGGCGACGGCCAGCAGGTGCCGGAACTCACGGGCGGTCGGCAGGGTGTTGTGTACGATCATGTGCGAAACCAGGTCGGAGGCGAGGCCCGCGAGCAGCACGCCGACGACGGAGATCACGAGCGTCCAGAGCACGGTCGGGGAGTCGAGGTGCTCCCCGTGCGCGTTCAGCGCCATCAGGATCGCGAGCGCCGTGAACGTCACGTAGATGCGCTCCCGGAGCCGGTCGCCGGCCTCCCGGCGCTCGTCCTCGGTGGCATCGGCCGGCAAATGAGCGTCGTCGGGGGCGCGCCGGTCTGACATGGGTCGAGCCTAGCGGGGGGCCGAAACCATCGAGGGGCACGTCGTTGTCACTTTCGCGCCCCGAAAGTGACAACGACGTGCCCCTCGCGAGTGCTCAGGTCTGGCAGGTGGGGCAGAAGTAGGTGACTCGCGTCTCCAGCTCGGTGCGCCCGAGCTCATTGCGGCGGATGAGCGTCCCGCAGCGCAGGCACGGCTTCCCGTCGCGGCCGTACACCCAGGTGTTGCGGCCGCGGCGGGTGTCGCCGGTCGTCACGCGCACCGTACGGTCGCGGTTGGCGACGAGCATCCGGCGCGCCAGGTCGACGGTGGCGGGGAGGTCGGCCTCCCGCACCGGCCGCGTCGGCAGCATCCCGCGCACGAAGCACAGTTCGTTGGCGTAGACGTTGCCGATGCCGGCGAGGTTCCGCTGGTCGAGCAGCGCGACCGCGATCGGGGTGTCCGGGTGCTCGGCCAGCCGGCGGAGGGCCTCCTCGGCATCCCAGTCGGGGCCGAGCAGATCCGGGCCGAGGTGGCCGACGACGGCGTCCTCCTGCGACCGGGGGACCACCTCCAGGATGCCGAGCTGGAAGCCGACCGCCTGCGTCTCGGCGGTCTGCAGCACCACGCGCGCCTGGAACCCGGGATGCCGCCACCGTCCGCCGGGAGGGTAGACCTCCCATGAGCCCTCCATCTTGAGGTGGCTGTGGATGGTCTGGTCGCCCACCCGGATCAGCAGGTGCTTGCCGCGACTGACCACCTCGTCGACGTGGCGGCCGCTGAGGTCGACGGTCGCGTACTGCGGCACCCGGAAGTCCGTCTCGGTCAGCAGCCGGCCCTGCAGAGCGCGGCGCAGGCGCGCGGCCGTCTGGTAGACGGTGTCGCCCTCAGGCATCGGCCGTCATCCTCGCGCTCACCCTCGCAGCCGGAGGCCGCGCGGCGTGGGGAGGAACCCCGCCTCCGCGAGGGCCGCGCCGAGCGGGCTGCCCAGCACGTTCGCGCCGTTGACCGTCTCGATGGCCAGCTTGTCCACGCGGCGGGAGGTCACCAGGCCGGCCAGTGCGCGGGAGGCCGCCACGAGCGCGGGGCGCACACTGTCATCCTCCTGGTCGGCGAAGCAGAGCAGGCTCTTGCCGCCGCGCTCCACGTAGAGCGTGAGCTCGCCGTCGACCAGGGCGACCAGCGCGCCCGCCTTGCGCCCTGGGCGATGGCCTGTGCCGCCCTCCACGCCTCCGGTCGAGGCCGGAACGGCCGGCCAGGGCAGCGCCGCGCCGTACGCGTTGGCGGGGTCGGTCGCAGCGAGGGCGACCGCGTCGAACGGCCGCGGCTGCGTGTGGTCGCGGGCGAAGGTGCGCAGCCGGTCCACGGTCGGGCCGCTCGCGAACTGCGCGGCGCCGAGCGTCTCGACGAAGTAGCCGCGGCGCGCGCGCCCGCTGTCCTCGAAGCCGCTGAGCACCTTGTAGGCCAGGGCGAAGCCTCCCGGCGTCCCCTCGTTCATCACCGAGCCGCGGGTGACGACGCCGTACCGGTCGAGCAGCGTCTCGGCCTGGCCGTGCGCGCGGACCGTGGAGTCCAGGTCGCGCTCGGGGAGCAGCGACCACCGGCCGGCGACGGTCGGCGGTCCCATCCGGGTGACCATTGCGGAGGTGCGCGGGGCGCCGACCCGGCCGCGGTACATCCGGGAGCGGATGGGCTGCCGCGGGCGCTTGTGGGCGCCGCCGCCTCCGCCGGTCAGCGTGCGCAGCGGAGCGAGGGTGTCGTTGGTGACCAGGCCCGCCCAGACCAGGTCCCACAGGGCGGTCACCAGAACGGCGTCCTCGATCGCCTCGCCGCGCTCGGTGCCGAGGGTGTCGGAGAGCTGCCGGAAGAAGTACCCGCCGCCGCGCGCGAGCGCCGCCAGCACGCCGCGCTGCAGCTCGTCGGGATCGTGGTCGGTCGGCGGGGCCAGCGTGAGCGTGGCCGAGTCGGCGAGGTTGAGGCTGATCCAGCCGTCGTTGCCCGGCAGCGAGCCGTCGCCCGCCCAGATCACCTCGCCGGTGGCGGTGAGCTCGTCCAGCATGGCCGGGCTGTAGTCCGCGACGCGGCTCGGCAGCACCAGCGACTCCCACGCGGAGGCCGGGATGCGCGCCCCGGCGAGCTGCTCGATCACCGAGGCGACCGCGTCCACCCCGCGCAGGGTGGAGCCGACGTGCTGCCAGTCGCCCAGGAACCGTGCGAACGTCGCCGTCTCGACCGGCTCGACCTCCTGGCGGAGCGCGGCGAGCGACATCCGCCGCAGCCGCCGCAGGACCTCCGCGTCGCACCACTCGGAGCCGGTCGCGTGCGGGCGGAACTCGCCCTCCACGACGCGGCCGTCGCGGGACAGCCGGCGGAGCGCGTCGTGCACGATCGCAGGGCCGAGGCCGAACCGGGAGGCGACCTCCGCGACCTCGAACGGGCCGTGCGTGCGCGCATAGCGGCTGACCAGGTCGCCGAGGGGATCGTCCACCGGCTCGATGAAGGCGACGGGCACGCCGATCGGGAGCGGGACGCCGAGCGCGTCGCGGAGGCGGCTCGCGTCTTCGATCGCGGAGAAGCGCTCCTCGCCGGCGATGGTGACGGCGAGGGCGCGCTTGGCGTCGACCAGGGCGGTGAGGTGGGCGCGGGCGATGGCGGGGGTGGCGTGGGGAGGGGCTACCTCATCCGCATCCGAGTCGGCCTCCACCTCCTCACCCTGCAACCGCTCCGCCACCTGCGCCACCGTCAGCGGCCCGAGCAACCGCAGCAGGTCGGCCACGCCCTCCTCGCCACGCACCCGTCGCTCCGGATCGAGCCGCTGCAGCTGCAACTCCACCCGCTCGATCACCGTCGGGTCGAGCAGCTCGCGCAGTTCCGCGCGGCCCAGCAGCTCGGCCAGCAGCCCCGCGTCGAGCGACAGCGCCGCCGCGCGCCGCTCCGCCAGCGGGCTGTCGCCCTCGTACATGAACGCGGCGACATACCCGAACAGCAGCGAGCGCGCGAACGGCGACGCCGTCTCGGTCGCGGCCTCCACCAGCGTGATGCGGCGCTGGGCGATGCTCTGGGCCACCTCGTCCAGCGCGGGCAGGTCGTAGACGTCCTGCAGGCACTCGCGCACCGTCTCCAGGATGATCGGGAAGCTCGGGTACTTGCGCGCGACGTCCAGCAGCTGCGACGCCTTCTGCCGCTGCTGCCAGAGCGGCGACCGCTTGCCCGGGTTGTACTTCGGCAGCAGCAGCGCACGGGCCGCGCACTCGCGGAACCGGGAGGCGAACAGGGCAGAGCCGCCGACCTCCAGGGTCACCAGCTCGTCCAGCTCGGCCGGCTCGAACACGAACAGCTCGCCGCCAGGAGGCGTGGATTCCGTGTCGGGAATACGCACGATGATCCCGTCGTCCGCCGCCATCGCGCCCGCGTCGATCCCGTACCGCTCGCGGACGCGCGCCTGCACGGCCAGCGCCCACGGCGAGTGCACCTGCATGCCGTACGGGGAATGCAGCACCACCCGCCAGTCGCCCAGCTCGTCGCGGAACCGCTCCACCACTAGGGTGCGGTCGGTCGGGACGTGACCGGTCGCCTCCTTCTGCTCGCGCAGGAACGCCAGCAGGTTGGCCGTGGCGAACGCGTCGAGCCCGGCCTCCACGCAGCGCAGCTCGGCGTCGGCTGGGGAAGCGGCGCTCAACTCGCGCACGAACGCGCCGACCGCCGCGCCCAGCTCCGCCGGCCGCCCGATGCCGTCGCCCTTCCAGAACGGCAGCCGCCCGGGCTCGCCGAACGCGGGCGAGACCAGGACTCGGTCGTGGGTGATCTCCTGGATGCGCCAGCTCGTGGAGCCGAGCGCGAACACGTCGCCGACGCGCGACTCGTAGACCATCTCCTCGTCCAGCTCGCCCACCCGGCTGGCGCGCTCGCCGACCATGTAGACCGCGAACATCCCGCGGTCGGGGATGGTGCCCCCGCTGGTCACGGCGAGCCGCTGCGCGCCGGGTCGGCCGGTGAGCGTGCCCGCATCGCGGTCCCAGACGATGCGCGGGCGCAGCTCGGCGAACTCGTCGGACGGGTAGCGGCCGGCGAGCAGGTCGAGGGTCGCGTCGTAGGCGCTGCGCGGCAGCGTCGCGAACGGCGCGCTGCGGCGCACCGTGTCGAACCAGTCGTCGGCGTCGAGCGGCTCCAGCGCCGTCGCCGCCACCGTCTGCTGGGCGAGGATGTCGAGCGGGTTCGTCGGGATCCGCATCGTCTCGATCAGGCCGGCGACCATCCGCTCGGTGGCGACGGCCGAGTGGATGAGGTCGGCGCGGTGCTTGGGGAACACGACCCCGCGCGACACCTCGCCGACCTGGTGGCCGGCGCGGCCGACGCGCTGCAGCCCGCTCGCGACCGACGGCGGCGCCTCCACCTGCACGACGAGGTCGACGGCGCCCATGTCGATGCCGAGCTCCAGGCTGGAGGTCGCGACGACGCAGCGCAGTCTCCCGGACTTGAGGTCGTCCTCGATGAGGGCGCGCTGCTCCTTGCTGACCGAGCCGTGGTGCGCGCGGGCGAGGACGAGCGACTCCGGGTCGGCGACGGCGGCGGAGCCCTTGGTCTGGCCGGAGCCGCCCATCAGCTCCGCGGGGGGCCGGGCGGCCGTGCCTCCCGCCTCGCCGCCGAGCAGCCGCTCCTCGTACAGCTCGTTGAGCCGGGCGGTGAGCCGCTCGGCCAGCCGGCGCGAGTTCGCGAACACGATCGAGGAGCGGTGCTCCAGCACGCGCTCGACGATCGCCTCCTCCACGTGCGGCCAGATCGAGCCGGCCTGCGGCGCGGAGCCGTCGTCGTTGTCGCTCGCGTAGGTGGAGGTGCCGAGCTCGCTCATGTCCTCGACCGGCACGACCACGCGGAGGTCGAACCGCTTGCCCGCGGGCGGCGCCACGATCTCCACGGGCGAGCTGCCGCCGAGGAAGCGAGCGACCTCCTCCGGTGGCCGCACCGTGGCGGACAGGCCGATGCGCTGCGCCGGCTTCTCGAGCAGGGCGTCCAGCCGTTCCAGCGACAGCGCGAGGTGCGCGCCGCGCTTGGTGGCCGCGACGGCGTGCACTTCGTCCACGATCACGGTCTCGACGGTCCTGAGCGTCTCGCGCGCCTGCGACGTGAGCATGAGGAAGAGCGACTCGGGCGTGGTGATCAGGATGTCCGGCGGGGAGGCGACCAGCGCCCGGCGGTCGGAGGACGAGGTGTCGCCCGAGCGCACGCCCACGGAGACATGCGGAGGCTCGGCGCCGAGCCGCCGCGCCGTCTGCGTGACGCCGACCAGCGGAGCGCGGAGGTTGCGCTCCACGTCCACACCCAGCGCCTTCAGCGGCGAGATGTAGAGGACGCGCGTGCCTGGGCGCGCGTCGGGCGGCCGCTCCTCGCTCGCCAGCCGGTCGATCGCCCAGAGGAACGAGGCCAGGGTCTTGCCCGATCCGGTCGGCGCGATGACCAGCGCGTGCCGTCCGTGCGAGATGGCCTCCCACGCGCCGGTCTGGGCGTCGGTGGGCGCGGCGAAGGCCCCGCGGAACCATTCACGGGTCGCGGGGGAGAACCGGTCGAGCACGTCGCTCATCGCCTCCATCCTGCTCCCCGCCACCGACACCGCCAAGGGGAGGCCGCGAGGGGCACGGCCGCGGGCCGTCAGCGCGGCAGGTGCGCCCGGATGAACGAGGAGATGTCGCCGAGCTCGAGCGGCGAGATCCCGTGGCCGAGGCCCTCGTAGATGCGCGCGTCGAGGTCCGTGTGGGCGGCCAGCCACTCGGCCGCGCGCGCGACGCCGGCCGCGGGGATGGTGTCGTCGTGCGTTCCGCGACCCCAGAACACCGGCGGCCGGCGCTCGGCCAGCGCCGCGTCCCCGTCCTCCGTGCCCTGCACGACGAAGGCGGACAGCGTGACGGCGAAGCCGAAGCGCTCCGGCGCCAGGCGCATGAGCTGGATGGCGAGCGCGCCGCCCTGCGAGAAGCCGAGCAGGCCGGTCGGCACGTCCGGTTGGGCGTCCAGCCAGTCGAGGACGGCGCGGGCGGCCGCGTCGGCGTTGGCGGCGAGCGGGTCGACCGAGATGTTGGTGAAGCGCGAGAACCACGCGAAGCCGGGCCCCTCAGGGATCGGCGCCCGCAGCGAGGCGATCACCGGCTCCAGCGGCAGGTACGCCGAGATCCCGAACAGGTCGGCCTCGTCCGACCCGTAGCCGTGCAGGAGGATCAGCCGGGGTCGGCCGACGCGGTCGGCCTCGCCGGCGGACCAGAGCACGGCCTCGTGGTCGAGGTGGAGCTCGGGGGCGGGGAATGGCATGGTCCATTCTGCGCACGACGGCTTGTCCTCCACAGCCCCCAGATCGCGGCGCAGTCCACAGATCGGTCTGTACGGGTGGCGGCGGGGTGCGGCATCCGTAGGATCAGTGCATGAGCGTGCGCACCCCCGACCCGGACCCGACCCCCGACCCGCTCGACGGCTCGGGCGTCCAGCCCGGTCCCGCCTGGCTGAGCGACATCGAGCTGGAGCAGATCCGGCGGCGGCTGCCGCTGCTCTACGTGGAGGCCGTGCCGGTACGGGTCGACGGCCTCGGCCAGGTGACGGAGGTCGGCGTGCTGCTGCGCGCGAACGCGGTGGGCGAGATCACCCGCACGCTCGTCTCCGGCCGGGTCATGTACGGCGAGACGCTGCGGGAGGCGCTGTTCCGGCACATCGAGAAAGACCTCGGGCCGATGGCGTTCCCGCTGCTGCCGGCGAGTCCGGTGCCGTTCCAGGTCGCGGAGTACTTCCCGCTGCCGGGGGTGACCGCGTTCACCGACGAGCGGCAGCACGCGGTCTCGCTCGCCTACGTGGTGCCGGTGACCGGCACCTGCGAACCGCGGCAGGACGCGCTCGAGATCACCTGGATGACGCCGGAGGAGGCGGTCTCGCACACGGTGTGCGAGGAGCTCGAAGGCGGTCGCGGGGTGCTGGTGAAGGCGGCGATGGCGTCGGTCGGCAAGATCGTCTGACCGAATTCTTTGATTTGGCTTGCGTTCGTTAGCTAATGGTATTAGCTTTACGGCTATGAACACTTCCATCGCTTCGCAGGTCCGGTACCTGCAGCGTCCCGAGGGACGCATCAGCTACACCGTCGAGGGCTCCGGCCCGCTCGTCGTCGCCGTCCCCGGGATGGGCGATCTCCGTTCCACCTACCGTGAGCTGACCGGCCCGCTGCTGGAGGCCGGCTACCGCGTCGCCGTCAGCGACCTGCGGGCGCACGGCGAGTCGGACACCACCTTCCGCGAGTTCGGCGACATCGCCACCGCCCGCGACCTGATCGCGCTGATCGACGAGCTGGGCGGCAACGCCGTCGTGCTCGGCAACTCGATGGGCGCGGCGGCCGCCGCGTGGGCCGCCGCCGAGCGTCCCGACGAGATCGCCGGCCTCGTGCTCTACGGCCCGCTGCTGCGCGACCCCGCGATGAGCCGACTCACCGTCGCGTCCATCCACGGGATGTACCGCGTGCTGTTCACCGGCCCGTGGGGCCCGGCCTTCTGGGCGGGCTACTACCGCTCGATCAACAAGGGCCGCACCGCGCCGTGGCTCAAGGAGCACACCGCCGACCTCAAGCGCAACATGAAGGAGCCCGGCCGGCTGCGCTCGTTCCGCCACCTCACCCTCCAACTCACCCACTCGGTCGTCGAGCCCCGGCTCCCGGAGGTGAAGGCCCCCATCCTCGCCTTCGTGGGAGCACTCGACCCCGACTACAAGGACCCGGCCGCCGAGGCCGACTGGATCGAGTCCCTCGGCGCGGAGGTCGTCCGGGTCCCCGAATCGGGCCACTACCCGCAGGCCCAGCGGCCGGACGTGATCGTCCCGGCCACCCTCCGCTTCCTCGCGGAGCGGCGGGCGAGCGGGTGGGGCGAGGCCCGTGCCTAGGGCCGGGCTGACCCGCGCCGCGGTCGCCGACGTCGCCCTCGACCTCGTGGACGCCGGCGGGGTGAACGGCCTCGACCGGCTGACCCTCGCCGCCGTGGCCTCCCGCGCGGGCGTGGCGGTGCCGAGCCTCTACAAGCACGTCGCCTCGCTCGACGACCTGCGCCGCGTGGTCGCGACCGAGTGCGTCGCCGAGCTGACGGGTGTGCTGGCCGAGGCGACCATCGGCCGCTCCGGGCCGGAGGCCCTGCACTCGGCGGCCGACGCCGTCCGCGCTTACGCGCACCGTCATCCCGGCCGGTACGCCGCGACGCAGGTCGCGCCCGACCTGGGCTCGGACGACGACGCCGAGCTCGCGGCCCGCGCCGCCGAGACCATCGCCGTCCTGGCCGCGGCCCTGCGCGGCTTCGGGCTGCCGGAGGAGGCGACGGTCGACGCCATCCGGATGCTGCGCAGCGCCCTCCACGGCTTCATCACCCTCGAGCTCGGCGGCGGCTTCGGCCTGCCCGACGACCTCGATCGCAGCTTCCGCCTCCTCATCGACGGCATCGAGACCGGCATCGCCACGCTCGCGCCCACCCCCGTACTCCCACGTCGGTAACGGAGGACATCCACCCCCGCCACTCGCCTGACTCCTCCGTTGGCTGACTTTCCCGCCCGCTGCGCGCCGAAACTCCTCCGTTGGCTGCGGGGTCGGTAACGGAGGAGATGTGGCTACGTGGGTGGGCTTAAAGCAGGCAACGGAGGAGATCCGGCCTGGTGGGGGCGGGATCTCCTCCGTTGGTGGAGGTTGGGTGCTGCGGGGGTCAGCCGTGGGCGCGGCGGGTGCCGCGTCCTCGGCTGGTGCTACCGCTCACGACGTCGCCGACGCGGAGGCCCTGGCGTGCGCCGGCGCGGCCGGCTCCGCGGCCGTTGCCGGACGCCTGAGGGGCGCCGTTGCGGTCGGCCGCGGGGCGGCCCTCGCCGCCGGCGCGCCCGCCGCGGCCGTGGCCGCGGCCAGCGCCGTCGCCCGTCGCGGCCGCGACATCACGGCCGGAGTTCCGGCGACCGTTGCGGCCGGTGTTGCTCTGGCCTCCGGAGCGGTTGCCGCCGTTGTCGCGCGAGGCCTGGCCCTCGCGGCCGTCGCCGGCCGCCCGGTTCTGCCCGCCGCGGCGGCGTCGGCCTCCGCCGTTCCCGGCTCCCGAGGCGCCCGTGGAGCCGCCCCGGCCGCCGCCGTTGCCGCCCGCGGCGACCGGCGCCGGCGCGACGCGCTCCGCGCGCTCGCCCACCAGTGCAGTCACTGCGGCCGACTCGGCCGTCACGCGCTGCGGCGTGGCCGTGATCGCGGCCGCGCGCAGCAGCGACTTCACGTCGCCCGCCTGCTCCGGGAGCATCACGGTCGCGACGTCTCCGGCGCTTCCGGCGCGCGCGGTGCGGCCCGAGCGGTGGAGGTACGCCTTGTGCTCCGCGGGCGGGTCGACGTGCACGACCAGCTCCACGTCGTCGACGTGAACGCCGCGGGCAGCGACGTCGGTCGCGACGAGCACGCGCACGTCGCCGCTGCCGAACGCCGCGAGGTTGCGGTCGCGGGCGCCCTGGCTGAGGTTGCCGTGCAGGTCGACCGCGGGGATGCCCGCCGACGTGAGCTGCTTGGCGAGGCGCTTGGCCTGGTGCTTGGTGCGCATGAACATGATGCGGCGGCCGCGGCCGGAGGCGAGCGCCGTGATCAGGTCCTTCTTGGCGTCCTGGTCGCTCACCTCGAAGACGTGGTGGGTCATGGCCTCCACGTGGCTGGTCGCGTCGTCGACCGAGTGCAGCACCTCGTTGGTGAGGAACTTGGCGACGACCTTGTCGACGCCGTTGTCCAGCGTCGCTGAGAACAGCAGGCGCTGTCCGCGCGACGGCGTGGCGTTGAGGATGCGGGTGACGGTCGGCAGGAAGCCGAGGTCCGCCATGTGGTCGGCCTCGTCCAGCACCGTGATCTCCACCTTGTCGAGGTGGACGATTCCCTGCTTCATGAGGTCTTCGAGGCGTCCGGGGCAGGCGACGACGATGTCGACGCCGGCCTGCAGCGCGGTCACCTGGCGGCTCTGGGAGACGCCGCCGAAGATCGTGGTGGTGGTCAGTCCGAGCGCGGCCGCGAGCGGCTTCAGGGTGGCGTCGATCTGGGTGGCGAGCTCGCGGGTCGGGGCGAGCACCAGGCCGCGGGGCCGGCGGTAGCCGCGGGAGGGGCGGCCTCCGGCAGCGGACGCCGCGAGGCGCGCGGCCATCGGAATCGCGAACGCGATCGTCTTGCCCGAGCCCGTCTTGCCGCGCCCGAGGACGTCGCGTCCGGCGAGCGTGTCGGGCAGGGTGTCGGCCTGAATGGGGAACGGCTCCGCCTTGCCGTCGGCCGCGAGGACGGCGACGAGGGGAGCGGGCACGCCGAAGTCGGCGAAAGTCTGGTTGGTCACAAATGCCTTTCTGGCAGGGTCGGCCCATGAGGGCTGGTCCGGCGGCGTCGCAAGAAGGCGACGTCTTCGCCGGAAAGAAGAGGATGGTGCGCGGCGGGGGTCCGCCCGGCGCTCGCGCACGCCGGCGGCGCCGGCATGCCAGCAGTGCTGGTCCGTTCAGTCTAGCGGTACGCGCCGCACGATTGCTGGGAGCGCATTCATAGCCGGACGTCGTAGACTTTCGGCCCGTAATCCCGGAAGGTGGTCGCGCGTGCAGGAATCCGAGCTCGATCGTGAGCGCACCGTCGTCTCAGGCCTGTACGAGCGTCTCGACACGCTCAGGGCGGAGACGGAGGAGCGACTGACGCGGGTGCGCCGTGAGAGCGTGGGCAGCAACCACCAGGCGCGCAGCGAACGGGACGCCTTCGCCCGCCTGTACGAGGACCAGCTCGTGCAGCTCCGCGACGTGGACGCCAGGCTCGTGTTCGGGAGGCTGCTGCTCCAGGAGAAGGTCGACGGCACCGACCACCGCTACATCGGCCGGGTCGGCCTCCGCGACGACGACCAGCGCTCGCTGCTCGTCGACTGGCGCGCCCAGCAGGCGAGCGCCTTCTACCAGGCGACCGCGAACGAGCGGATGGGCGTGCGGGCCCGTCGCCACCTCACCATGAACGGCCGCCAGGTGGTCCGGATCGACGACGACGTCTTCGACGAGGCGCTGCTCGACGGCGACGCCTCCGGCGAGAAGGTGCAGGGCGAGGGCGCGCTGCTGGCGGCCCTCACCGCGCAGCGCACCGGCCGCATGCACGACATCGTGGCGACCATCCAGGCCGAGCAGGACCGCATCATCCGCTCCGACATCCGCGGCGCGCTGGTCGTGCAGGGCGGGCCCGGCACCGGCAAGACCGCGGTGGCGCTGCACCGCGCCGCCTACCTCCTGTACGCGAACCGGCAGCGCCTCAGCGCCTCCGGCGTGCTCGTCGTCGGCCCGTCGCCCGCGTTCCTGCGCTACATCGAGGCCGTCCTCCCGTCGCTCGGCGAGACCGGCGTCGTGATGCAGACGCTGGGCGAGCTGTTCCCCGGCGTGGATGCCACGGCCGACGATGAGCCGGAGGCCGCGCGCCTGAAGGGCTCCATCCAGATGGCGCGGCTGCTCTCCCGCGCCGTGAGGTCGCGGCAGAAGGCGCCGGCCGAGCCGCAGACGATCGTGATCGACAACGAGCGCCTCGTCGTCCAGCCGGCCCTCGTGCAGCGCGCGCTCGGGAAGGCGCAGCGCACCGGCAAGCCGCACAACGTCGCTCGCGTCACGTTCGTGAAGCAGGCGCTCGGCGAGCTCACCGACCAGCTCGCCGCCCAGCTCCGGGCCGGCGGCTCCACGATCGACGAAGCGGACCTCCGGGTGCTGCGGGAGGACTTGCGCACGTCGTACGACGTCCGCGTCCTCCTCAACACGGCCTTTCTGCCGCTCACCCCGCAGAAGCTGCTGCAAGACCTGTACGCGCGCCCGTCGTGGCTGGCCGAGCTGACGCCGCGGTGGACGCCGGCGCAGCGGGAGGCCCTGCTGCGCGACCGGACGGCGCCGTTCACGGTCTCCGACGTGCCGCTCCTGGACGAGGCCGCCGAGCTGCTGGGCGACTTCCCCGGCCGCGCGGACTACGCCTCCCGCGAGCGGGACCGGCAGCGCAAGCGCGACCTCGAGAACGCGCGTGCGGCCATCCGCAACATGGGCGTGCAGGGCCTGGTGAGCGCCGAGCAGCTCGCCGACGGCTTCGCCGAGCAGGAGGATCGCGGCACGACGGCCGAGCGCGCGCTCGCCGACCGGTCGTGGACCTACGGCCACGTGGTCGTGGACGAGGCGCAGGAGCTGTCGGCGATGCAGTGGCGGGTGCTGGTGCGCCGCTGCCCGATGAAGTCGTTCACGATCGTCGGCGACATCGCCCAGGTCGCGTCGGCCGCCGGAGCGACGAGTTGGGACGAGGCCCTCAGCCCGGTGTTCAAGGACGCCTGGCGCCTGGAGGAGCTGACGGTCAACTACCGCACGCCCGCGCAGATCACGCGCGAGGCGGAGCGGATCGCCGCGGAGGCCGGACTCCCGATCACGCCGACGCGCGCGGTGCGGGAGGGCGACTGGCCGATCCGTCGGGTGTCGGCGGACGCCGGACTCGCGGAGTCCGTCGCGGAGGCGGTGGCCCACGACCGGTCGCTCGACGCCGAGGGGACGCTCGCCGTGATCGCGACGGCCGCCGAGGTGGAGGCCGTCGCGGCGGCGGTGCGCTTGCGGTTCGGCGACGCGGCGGCGCGCGGGGCCGCGGGACTGACCCGGCCGATCTCGGTGCTGACCGGGTACGAGGCGAAGGGTCTGGAGTTCGACGCGGTGGTCCTGGCCGACCCGGCGGCGCTCGCCGCGGAGTCGGTGCGCGGGGCGGCGTCGCTGTACGTGGCGATGACGCGGCCCACCCAGCGGCTCACCCTCGTCGGCCGCTGACCCTCACCCGCCTCCAGACCGGCGAGGGGCACGTTGTTGTCACTTCTGGCGCCCAAAAGTGACAACGACGTGCCCCTCGGCGTCTGGTTGGCGGGTGGCGCGAGCTACTCCTGGCCGTACCGCTCGCCGACCGGCACCTCCACGCCGAGCGTGTTGCCCGCCTGCGCGAGCGGGCACGCCCAGGCCGGGTCGTAGGCGCAGGACGGGTTGTAGGCGAAGTTGAAGTCGAGGACGATCGTCGTCTCGTCGTCGTCGGCCGTCATCCCGAGGTCGGAGCCCTTGATCGTGTCGATCAGGTAGCGGCCGCCGCCGTACGTGCCGCCGCGGCGGCCGGCGAGGGCGTCCTTCACGGGGACGAAAAGGCCGCCGCCGTACGAGGACAGCTTCCAGACGTCGAGCGAGCCCGCCAACGGGACCCGCACCGTGCCGAGCAGCACGAACGGGACGACGCCGTCGGTGCCGGTCTCCACGTCCATCCGGGTCGCCTCCTCGGCGGGATGGATCGGCAGCTCGAAGCGCCAGTCCGGGTCGTACGGCGACACCGGGAGCCCCGTGAAGCGGTCGCGGTCCTCGTCCAGGAGCGGGGACGCCGGGTGCGACGAGAAGAGGTCGTTGCGGCAGGAGATCCAGTGCGCGTGGGCGGCGGCCGGGTCGGAGGCGGCGATCCGGCGCACCGACGCGTACAGCGCGAACACGCTGCGGCGCCAGTCCGCGGTCTGCACGGCGGTGGCGGCGCGGCCGCGACCGGGGGCGACCTCGGGGGCGGGCTCGGGGGTGATGGTGCTCATACTGCTGCCTCCGTCGTTGCTGGATCCGGTTCGGGCGTGGGTGGATCGTATGCCCAGGTGGGTGCGAGGCGCCGCAGGCGCAGCCCGCGCCACTGCCAGAACGCCCACAAGCCGTACCAGGCGAGCGGCGTCACGACGCCGGCACGCACGACCAGCCGGTCACGGTACAGGGTGCGGACCCGGCCGTCCTCCCCAGGCCCTGCAGGGTCCGGTGCGATGGCCATCCGGTGGTCGAGGTGCGGCATCGCCGACAGCACGCCCCCGACGCCGCCGCCGCTGTCGCGGAGGATGCGCGTCGCGCGCTCGCGCGGATCGGTCGAGCGCAGCGTGTCCAGGCGGATGGCCTGCGTCCCGACGGTGACGGCGCCGAGGGCGCGGACGCTCACCCGGTGCTCCGCCGCGTCCCACACGGTCGGGAAGCCCGCCGGCTCGTCCGACCGGAAGTCCACCCACGGCATAGCCACCTCACGGAAGGCCGTCGGGCTCTGCAGGGCGCGCCAGGCCGCGTCCGGGTCGCAGTCGAGGATGAGCTTCAGGAGGACTCTCACGCACCCCAGTGTCACGCATCCGCTGCGCCGGCGGCAGTCATTCTCGGCGCACTCCCGGACGCCCGACCCCCGCCCCACCCGCACGGCACCCGCTACGTGCCGGCGGCCTCCTCGGCCCGCGCCAGCAGCAGTGCCCGCTCCCGCTCGTTCCCGGTCATCGCCGCCGCCCGCCGGAACTCCTCCTCGGCCTCCGCGTTCCGGCCCAGCTTGAGCAGGAAGTCGGCCCGGACCGAGGGGAGGAGGTGGTACGACTCCAGCGCGCCGTCCAGCACGAGCCGGTCCACCACGTCGAGGCCGGCCTCCGGGCCGTACGCCATCGAGAGCGCGACCGCCCGGTTGAGCTCGACGACGGCGGACGGCTGGAGGGCGGCGAGCGCGCCGTAGAGCGCCACGATCTCCTCCCAGTCGGTGTCCTCCGGCGCGGGGGCGGTCGCGTGGCAGGCGGCGATCGCGGCCTGCAGCGCGTAGGGGCCGCGGCCCCTGGAGCCCACCAGCCGGTCCGCGCGAGCGAGTGCAACGACCCCGCGGCCGATCAGGATGCGGTCCCAGCGGGTGCGGTCCTGGTCCTGCAGCAGGATCGGCTCGCCGTCGGCGGTGGCGCGCGCGGGGAGGCGGGAGGCCTGGAACTCCATCAGCGCGACCAGACCGTGCACCTCCGGCTCGCGCGGGGTGAGCTCGGCGAGCACGCGGCCGAGGCGGAGGGCCTCCTGGCAGAGGTCGGGGCGCATCCAGTCGTCGCCCGCGGTGGCGGAGTAGCCCTCGTTGAAGATCAGGTAGACGACCTCCAGCACCGACGCCAGCCGCTCGGGGTACTCGGCGCGGTCGGGCACCTCGAACGGGACGTGCGCGGCGGTCAGCGTCCGCTTGGCGCGGACGATGCGCTGCGCGATGGTCGGGACGGGCACGAGGAAGGCCCGCGCGATCTCCTCCGTGGTGAGGCCGCCGAGCAGCTTGAGCGTCAGGGCGACCCGCGCGGGCGGCGCGAGCACGGGGTGGCAGGCGACGAACACCAGGCGCAGCAGGTCGTCCTGGATCTCCTCCTCCACGGCGGAGGCCGGGTCGTCGTCCTCCTCCTGCTCCAGGTCGCGGGCGAGGGCGGCGTACCGCTCGTCGAGGCGTTCGCGCCGGCGCCAGCCGTCGATCGCGCGGCGCTTGGCGACGGTGGTCAGCCAGGCGCCGGGATTGCGCGGGATGCCGGCCTCCGGCCACTGCTCGAGCGCGGCGACGAGCGCGTCCTGGGCGAGCTCCTCGGCGAGGCCGACGTCGCCCGTCCAGCGGGCGAGCCCGGCGACGAGCTTGCCGGACTCGATCCGCCAGACGGCCTCCACGGCGTCGGCTGCGGCCCGGTCGGCCGTCGTGCGCTCCCGTTCCACCACGGCCGCTCCTCCCGTGCTCACGTCCCCGCCGCCCCGGTCAGGATGCGGCGCACCTCGACTCTGCCACGACCGAGCGGGAGGCGTCGCGCCCATTCGACGGCTTCGGCGCGATCGGAGGTCTGCACGATCCACACGGCGGCCGGGCGCACCGGGGAGACCGGCTGCAGGTTCGCGTCGGTCCGTGGGCCGCCGAAGGTCAGCTCGACCTGCGTGCAGTCGTCATCCGCGAGGACCTCGCCCACCAGGAGCACCCCGGCGCGGATCAACTCGACCGTGTACCGCTGGATGGACTCCGCCGGCGCCGGGCCGTCCGTGCTGAGCGTGAGGAGGTAGCGCATCCGTGGTCCTTCCGTCGTGGCACAGGGCGAGGCACTCGTAGAGACGTCGAGCCGGAGGGGCGGGATTCGACACCGCAGCCGGGCGTCGCTGGGATGTCGGGCCCGCGATGTCCGACGTGTGCGCTACAACGGGAGCATGGCGATCCGCTACTGGCTGGGCGTGGTGCACCACGATCACGTGCTGCGCGGCGTGGCCGGCGGCTTCGCACAGGTCAACCACGGCGCCCGCGCGCCGCTGGAGCGGATGGGAGCCTCCGACGGGTTCGTGTTCTACTCGCCGCGCGAGTCCTTCGAGGGGGAGCCCCTCAAACAGTTCACGGCGGTCGGGAGGCTGGCCGACGCCGACGTCTTCCAGGCGACCCAGGGAGCGCAGATGCGCGGGCCGAACGGCGACTTCCTGCCCTGGCGGCGCCGCGTCGACTGGGACCACGACGCGGTCGCGACGCCGATCCGGCCGCTGCTGTCCTCCCTCGACTTCACGCGCGACAAGCGCGACTGGGGCTACCAGCTCCGCGCCGGCCTGATCGAGCTGACCCGGCACGACTTCGAGCTGATCCGCGACCAGCTGCGGCACGCCCCTGGCGAGCAGCGGCCCTCCTCCGCGCGCCGCGCCGACGGGTCGCGTCACCCGGCGCAACGCTCGACGACCACGTTCAGCGCCGGGCTACGCTGAAGCGGTGACCTCGCAGACCGACCCCTCGACCGTCCCCGCCGCCCACCGCCAGGCCAAGTACCAGGTGCGCTTCGACTGGGCAGCGGACGGGGCGGCCGCCATCGCAGCGGACGCCGATGTAGTTGTGTGGGTCGACGCGATCGAAGACCGGCCCGTCGGGGAGGCCGCCGCGCTCCCCGGGGCGGGCGCCGTCGTCGCCGCGGGACTTGCCGACGCCGCAGCGGTGGCGCAGTGGATCCTCGCCGAGCAGGTGCGCCTCGGCCGCCGCGCGATGGTGGCGCTCGTGGCCGCGGGCGGTTCCTCGGCCGGCGGGGGCACGCGCTTCGCGGTGGAGGACCTCCTCGCCGCCGGCGCGGTGGTGGACGCCCTCGCGGCGCTCGGGATCGACTACAGCTCGCCGGAGGCCGCAGCCGCCTGCGCCGCCTTCACCGGCCTGCGCGGCGCCGTCGCGCACCTGCTCACCGCGTCGGTCTCCGGCCAGGAGCGCATCGCCGCCGGCGCGGACGCCGCGGCGCTCGCCGCCTCCGGCCGGCTCGGCACGGTCTCCGAGGTCCGTGTGCTGCGAGCCGCCTGAGCGGTCGGCATGAACTCCCCTGCGCCGGAATGATCGCGCGCGAACGGGTGTTCAGTCGGTTCAGGAGGTTGCATCCATGAAAGCAATTCTTAATGACACCGTCATCGCCGAGGCCCCGACCGAGGACCTCATCCGCATCGAGGGCAACTGGTACTTCCCGCCGCAGAGCGTCAACTCCGAGCACCTGGTGGAGTCGGCGACTCCCTACACGTGCCCGTGGAAGGGCGACTGCCAGTATTTCTCCGTGAAGGACGGCGAGGCCGTGCTCCAGGACCGCGCGTGGAGCTATCCCACGCCGTACCCGAGCTCGTTCGACCGTGTCGGCAAGGACTACAGCAACTACGTCGCGTTCTGGAAGGACGTGCGCGTCGTCGACTGACGCACGATCACAGGCAGGGGCGGTCTGATCCGGGCCGCCCTTCGTCATGTCCGGTGTCCGCGCTTTGGGGGACTGTCCCTCGAAAACGGGGTACAGAAAGGCTTCCTACCGAACGGTATGTATCGGTAGAAAGGTAGTGCGAGAGAACCTCCCGGAACCCGAACCGGGAGGCGCGCGAGGGCTTCCCGAGCCCGTCCTCCGGCGCGCGTACCCGAGCTCTCGCGTACCCGAAACCCGATCGCCTTGCTTCGTCGTGTCCTTCAGCATGCCCGCACCACGTTCCGCAGCACCACCGATGGCCGCAGCAGGCCGCCCGCGCATCGCGCGGACCGTCGAGGAGCCTCCCCGTTCGCACCGCGGCCGAGGCTCCTCGCGGCGGTCGCCGCGGCCACGGTCCTCGCTCTCGTCGGCGGCGCTGTCGCGGCATCGCCCGCGCTCGCGGACACCGCGGCGCTGACGGTCGACAAGACGGTCGGAGACGGCCTCAAAGCCATCACCGTCACGCCGGGCGCCGAGTTCACCTACTCCGTCCAGGTCGGCTGCGACGACAACGACTGCGTGGACGCGAAGCTCACGGACGCGCTCCCTGCCGAGTTCGCCGGGTTCGCGATCCTGGACACCAGCGTCCAGCCGAGCTCCAAGCCCGCGACGAAGGCGCTCGCCGGCTGCACCGACACCGTGACGGCGTCGTGCGCGCTCAGCGTGGTGTTCCAGGAGCCGGTCTCCGGCGGCGTCGGGATCCCGGCGGGCGGGACCTACCTGTTCACGGTCACGCTCAAGGTCCCGCTGGGACTCACACCTCAGTCCCCTGCGGTGAACCACGCGGTCACCAACACGGCGGTCGGCACCTTCGCCGGCTCGGCGACGCCCGTGACGAGCAGCGCCGACGTCACCGTGGACGTGCCGACCTCGGTGGATGTCGCCGTCGGCAAGACCTGGACGCCGGCAAGCCAGCAGTACCTCCCCGGCGCCCAGTCGACGATCTCGCTCACCACCGGGAATGCCTCGAATGTCCCCGCGTCGACGCTGACGCTGCAGGATCCGGCGACCGCCGCCGACGCGGCGACCGCGCTCGACGCGGCGAACCCGTTCGCGCTCGTCGACTTCGCCGGGTTCGGCGGCGTGGTGCTGCCGCAGGGCGCCACCACCGTGCAGGTCGACGCCTACGTGAAGAACCCGTCGACCGGCGCGTGGGAGTGGCAGACCGGGCCTCCGGTCGCCCCGGCTTCGATCGCGCTCCCCGCGGGCGTGCAGAACGCCGACGTCGGCGGCCTCCGGTTCACTTTCGCAGGCGCGGACGGCGCCGCGCTGACCGCCGCGGGCGCGGCCGGCTCGGTCGGCGTACTGGTCGCGCAGCGCACCACGAACCGGCAGTCCGGCGCCGCGCTGGTCACCGGCGCGAGCGTGACCAACCGGGTCGCCGGGACGGTCGTGGTGCAGAACCAGGCTCCGGTCACCAAGACCGCCGCCGCCCCCTTCGCGGTCGGAGGCCTGACGGTCGCCGTCACGCCGGGCAAGCAGATCGCGCCAGCGCGCATCCCGGCCGGCACCACAGCCACCGCGACCGTGTCGGGCAAGAACTCCTCCAACGGCCCGCTCGACTCGCTCACCCTCTCCGACCTCGGCTACTTCACCGACACCCTCCGCTTCGGCGGCTTCGCGGCCGGCGTCTCGTACCCCTCCGGCGCGACCGGCGCGCAGGTGAGCTGGCACTTCTCCGACGGAACGACCCAGAGCGCTCCGTTCGCCGACGGAGCGACCCCGGTCGCGCCTGCGGCGCCGGCCGGCGCGCACCTGACCGGGCTCGAGCTCGCCTTCACCGGCGCTGTCGCCGCGGGCGCCGTCGCCACGGCCCAGTTCCTGATCGCGCCGACGGCGGACTTCGCCGCGGCGGGCGCGCCGGTGGACACCACGAACACGCTGACCGTCACCGGGGTCAACGCGGCAGGCTCCGCGAGCACGCAGGCCTCGGCTCCGCTCGCCGTCTTCCACCCCGACATCGAGCTGACGCTGAACAAGACGATCACACCGTCCGCCGCCGTCTCGCCCGGAGCGACGGTGACCGCGCAGCTCCCGGCCACCACGTCGAGCGACTCCGCATACGTGCGGCCGACCAGCATCGTGATCGAGGACGTCTGGCGTCCCGGCGTCGCGAACGACTTCTTCAACGGCTTCGACCCGATCGCCATCGCGCCGACGCAGGTGCTGAAGGGCTCCACCCTGCAGGTCGAGTACACGACCGACGGCAGCACCTGGACGACACTCGCCACGGTCGACGCGACGGCGGCGGCCCAGATCTACCGGGCGTCCAGTCTGGCCGCCGGCGTCACCGGGCTGCGGTTCACCTTCGCGGACGCGGCCGGCTTCGCCCAGGGCACCACGGTGCGCCCGTCGATCACCGGCCAGGCGCGGGCTGTCCTCCGCGACGGCAGCGGGGCCACCTCGGTCGCCGGGGGCGCGGCCTCCAGCTATGCGAACCATGCGGTGGCCGACACGCAGGGCGCGGTGGAGGGCGCCGTCGTCACCGGCGCTCAGGTGACCGCCGACGCGAACGGGAAGATCCAGTCCACCACGGGCGCCGGCTCCCTTGGGATCGCCAAGAAGTGGACGAAGACCGACCTGACCGGCGACGTGACCGACCTGCCGTCGCAGTCCGGCGACCAGGCCGGCACCGTGCTGAGCTGGGGCGTCACGGGGACCGGATACAGCTCGGTCACCCTCACCGATCCCGCGGGCGACCCCGCACATCCCGAGTCGACCGTGTTCCAGTCGTTCGACCTCGTGCGCGTGGCACCCATCTCGTTCAGCGCCGACCCCGCCCTGAAGTGGGACACGGTGAGCTCCGTCGAGCTGTTCCGCGGCGGCGCCTGGGTGACGGTGCCCGCGCCGTCCGGAGGGTGGAAGAACGGCTCCGGCTTCGTCGGCTACACGCTCCTCCCGGCCGAGGTCGCAGACACCACCGGCGTGCGGATCACGATCGTGCCCGACGACGCCGCCCGGGCGAACGCCGCCGATCCGACGGCGCCGCCCGCCGGCTCCGGCGTGGCGACGGTCGCGTTCGGCCAGTCGCGCCCGATCGGCCTGGTCTGGCAGCTCCGCAACGTGCAGCGTGTGCCCGCCGACCCGGCGCACCCGTGGGTGACCCAGGGCACCACCGGCTCGGTCGACAACGTCGCGCAGGCCGACGGTGTGCTGGGCGGCACTAGCGTGCCGCCGGTCACCGGCCACGACACCGTCGCCCTGATCGACCAGCCGCCGGCGGTCAGCCTGACCAAGACCGGTTCGCGCACGACCGTCGTCGTGCCGCACCTCGGCGATGTCGACCCGGCGGACTACCCGACGAACACTTTCACCCTCACGGCGCAGAACACGGCGACCTCCCGCGCCTCCTCCGTGCGTGTGACCGACCCGTCACCGTGCGACGCCGGAGCGGAGACCGCGTGCCTGTCCGCGCCCTCCGCCTGGGGAGCGGACCCGTTCGCCGGCGCCGTCTACTCCGACGGCAACGCGTTCGAGCGGCTCGACCTGACCCGGATCGCGTTCGCCGTCCCGGCCGGCCAGGTGGACTCCGACGCCTCGCTCGTGACGCTCTGGCACCGCGCGGCCGACGGCAGCACGTCGACCTCCGTCGTCTCGCTGAGAGCCGCCTCGGCGCTCACGGCCACCGACCTCGCCGACGTCGTGGGCGTCAGCGTGGTCTACCAGGGCGCCTCACCGCAGACCACGGGAGGCACGATCGCCTCCGGCCAGTCGCTCGTCATGACGCTCGACACCCGGGTGCGAGCGGTCGCGCGCAGCACCGGCGCCGCGGTCACGGCCTTCCGGATCGACAACCACGCCTTCGCCCAGGGCTACGACCCTGTGCTGTTCCCGACCGGCCAGGGCTCCCAGCCCTACGCGTCGTCCGACGCGTCGCTGAGCCTGACCACCGGCGCGCTCGGCGTGACGGCGGCCAAGTCCATCTCGCCGAGCACGCTGCTCGAGCGCGACCGCACCGCCCCGGTCACCGTCACGCTGACCGCGACCCCGGGGGCGGCCACGGCGGCGACCCATCAGGTGACGATCACCGACGACGACCCGGCGTTCTGGAACCGGTTCGCGCTGACAGGCCTGAGCGCGGGCGACGTCACCCTGCCAGCAGGCGCGGACCTGGTCAGGGTCGACGCGCAGACCGGCGGAGGCAGCACGTGGATCATGGGCACGCCGGCGGCGACGGCGAGCCTGCCGACCGCGGCCGCCGGCCAGGTGACCGGCCTCCGGTTCACCTTCCTCCGCGCCGACGGCGCCTTGCTCAGCCGCGCCGCGGTGCCGGCCGGGTTCACCGCGACCGTCGTGCTGCACGTGGCGCTGCTCGGGGTCGCCAGGGACGGCTCGGCCATCCCGTTCCCCGGGACGGTCAGCGACACCGTTCAGACGGCGAGCCACCGCACCGACGCGCCGGCCGTTTACGCCGATGCGACAGCCGAGGCCGCCGCGGGCATGACGCTCTCCCCTGGCACGGCCTCCCTCGATGTCTCGAAGGCTCCGCTCAACAATGTGCACACCGTCTCGGTCGGCGACACCGTGCCCTGGACGCTGACCTTCGCCGCCACCGGGACCGGCTACCTCGACGTGACCGGGCTGACCGACACGCTGCCGGCCGCCCTGGCCTGGGACGGCGAGGCGCCGGCCTTCTCGACCAGCGCGGGAGGCACGCTCTCGACGTCCCCGGCCGTGTCCTACGACGCCGCGACCGGACGGTTCGGCCTGACCTGGCCGGCCGGGGACGCGAGGATGTCGCCTGGCGAGCGGTTCACGGTCGTCCTCGGCCTCATCCTGAAGCCGGGACTCGCCGCGGGCGACCGGGCGACGAACCAGTTCGTGGTCTCGACCGCCCAGAGCCTCACCGCCTGCACCAACGGCTCCGGCAACGGGCAGGGGGTGCTGAGCGGCCTCCCCGCCACCCAGTGCGGGACGAGCAACTACGTGCAGCCGGTCACGGGGCCGTCGCTCTACACCACCAAGGGCGTGCAGGGCGACGTCGTCGGGCGCACCGTCTCCGGGGCGGTCAACCCGACTTCGCCCTCGAGTGCCTGCGCGGCGGACGCCAACGGTTACTACGCGGCCCCCTGTGCCGCGAACACCGTCGTCGGGGGCACCGACCAGTGGCGCCTCAACGCGCTCAACACCGGGACCGTCGACTACACGTCGCTGGTGTTCGTCGACCCGCTGCCGACCATCGGCGACCGCATGCTGGCCACAGGAGGCGCGCGCGGGTCCACCTTCCGTCCGGTCTTCGACGGCGCCGCCGGCGTGACCGTGCAGGATGTCCCCGCGGGGACCGCCGTGAGCTGGGAGGTCACCACGGAGCCGGGCGTCTGCCTCTCGGGGACTGCGACCGCGTGGCCGACCGACCCGACCTGCGCGGCCCATCCGGCCTCCTGGACGGCCTCGGGATCGTTCGCCGGCGACTGGGCCGATGTCACGGGCATCCGGGTGACGCTCGACTTCGCCGCGACGGCGAACGGAGCCCTGCGCGGCGGCGAGGGCGCGACCGTGCTCTACCGCACCGTCGACAGGCCAGCGACCGCCGCCGTCCCCGACGGCGCGCCGGTCTCGCTCCCGGCGTCGCCGGCCGCGGCCGTCGCCTGGAACCAGTTCGGCGCGACCGCAGCCCTCGTCGGCGGCGGGAGCGTGCGCCGGGCCCCGGTGAAGGCCGGGGTCACGATCGCGACCGGGCCGTTGCAGGTCGACAAGGTCGTGACGGGCGCCGCCGCCTCCGCGGCTCCCGACGAGTTCGGGGCGGACATCTCGTGCACGGTGGCGGGCGTCCCTGTCGACCTGGGAGCGGCCGCGCACACCGTGCTCGAACGGAGCTCGGGGTTCACCGCCCGGCTCGACGGCCTCCCGGTCGGCTCGGACTGCACGGTCGCCGAGTCAGGGGCGGCGGGCAGCTACGGCGAAGCGTCCCGCACGATCGCCAACGGCAGCGTGCACATCGCGGCGGGGGCCGTTCAGGGCGTGGTGCCCTCCGGCCAGGTCACGACGATCACGAACACGTTCGAGTACGGTCGCCTGGAGATCGGCAAGCGCGCGTCGGCCGCGGTCGTCGGACTGAACCAGCCCGTCACCTACACGGTCACCGTCACCAACATCGGCGCGCTCGACGCGACGGCGTTCGACGTGGTCGACACCCTCCCCGCCGGCGCGCAGTTCGTCTCCGCCGATCAGGGCGCGACCCTCGCCGCCGGGAAGGTCACCTGGAACGTCGCCGCGCTCGCGAAGGGCGCGAGCCTCGAGCTCCACGTCGTCGTGACCTACGCGACCTCGGGCTATCCGGTCAACGCGGTCACGGTGACCACGCCGCCGCTGGGCCCGTGGCAGCCGCCGGCGGTCGACGGACCGTGCACGTCCGACCCCGGGTCCGCGTGCGCGACGGTCTACGTCGACCCGCCCGTACCGGTCGCGCCCTCCGGCGACCTGGCCAGGACGGGCAGCGCGGGGGACTACCTCCTGGTCGCGTTCTGGGCCGCGGTGCTGACCCTCCTCGGCGCCGCCCTCGTCGCCCGCCGCCGGCGGGCCTGACCCGACGCCCGACGGATCCGGAGGAACCACTGACCGGACTCATCCCCGTGCAGAACACGCGGTAACCGGGTCAATGCAGGTTTGCCGACTACGCTTGTCGTGAACCGCACGACCTGGGAGCCGACCCTGAGCATCATCCTCGGATACGATCCGTCCACCCTGCGCGAGCGTGTCGACCTCCGTGCCGCCGATGAGCGGCTGGACGAGCTCGGCAGCCTGCGCAGCTTGAGCGCGCTCAACGAGAAGACCGTGCTGCTCCGGCTGCTCGGCCGGCTGGACGAGGCGTACACCCTCGCCAACGAGGCGGTGCGGCAGGCGCGCTTCACCGGCGACCGCGAGCAGCTCCTCGGCGCGCGCATCCGCCGCGGCCAGGTGCTGCAGTACCAGGGCAAGTTCGACGAGGCGATCGTGGAGCTGACCGGCTGCGTCGACGAGGCGCGCGGTCGCGACTGGACGGCGCTGGAGGCGTTCGCGGTGCAGAACCGCGGCAAGGTGCACTTCGACATGAAGGAGTACGAGAGCGCGCTCTCCGACATGACGGCCGCCGTGTTCCTGCGCGAGAAGCTCGGCGCCTCACCGACGGAGATCGAGGGCGCGCTCACGGCGGTGGCCGTGGTGCAGCGATTCCTGGAGGCGCAGCGCGCCGCCGCGGGCTCCGGCGAGGGCGACGCCGGCGGCGGAGACGGCGTCGGCTCTCCGGCGTAGGATTCCTCGCATGAGCCGACCTGGGAGCCGACGCTGATGGCAGAGCTGGATCGCGTGCGCCGCTGGGCCGAGGCGCTCATCACCCTGCATCTCGACCCGGCCACCTGGAGCTTCGACTTCGACAACGCGAAGACGCGCGCCGGGCTGTGCAACTACACCGCCAAGCGCATCACGGTCTCCCGGTACCTCGCAGCCCGCTACGAGGACGACGACATCCACCAGATCCTGCTGCACGAGGTCGCCCACGCGCTCGCGGGCTCCCGTGCTGGGCACGGGCCGCGCTGGCGGACGATCGCGCTCGACCTGGGCTACGAGGGCAAGCGGCTGCACGGCGGCGCGATCGCGGACGACCTGGCGCCGTGGGTGGGCACGTGCCCGCAGGGCCACACGCACTACCGCTACCGCAAGCCGGCGCGCGCGCTCGCGTGCGGGGCGTGCAGCCGGCGGTTCGACTCGGCGAACCTCATCTCCTGGGTGCACAGGGAGGTCTCGACCGCGCAGCGCCGCATGGCCGCCGCCGCCGCGACCGAAGCGGAGTGACGGGCGCACAGATTGACGGTGGGTCGGCTAGGCCGTTTCGACCGCGAGCCGGGCGTCGAGCCCGTCCCGCACGGCCGGCCACTCCTCGCGCAGCACCGAGTACACCGCGGTGTCGCGCCAGGTGCCGTCCGCCCGCGGCTGGGTGTGCCGCAGCACGCCCTCGAACGTCGCCCCGAGCCGCAGGATCGCGGCCCGCGAGCGCTCGTTGAGCACGTCGGCCTGCAGCTTCACGCGCTCGAACCCGTGGTCGAACGCCGTGCCGAGCAGGAGGCGCTTGGTCTCGGCGTTGACGCGCGTGCCCCAGACCTCCGGCGCGTAGGCGGTCCAGCCGATGTGCGTAGAGCCGTTCGCGAGGTCGAAGTCGCCGAGCGTCGTCGTCCCGACGATGCGGTCGCCGTCGCGCAGGCAGACCGCGGTGACGTTGGCGGTGTCCCAGGCCAGGTAGCCGAGGATGAACTCCCGCCACTCCTCGTAGGTGTCGCGGTACGCCGCGACCCCGCCGCCCCAGCCGCCCTCGAAGACCGCGGGGTGCCCGATCGCGTCGTGGAGGTCGGGCAGGTCGTCGTGGGTGAGCGCCCGCAGGCGGACCGTCGCGCCCTCGAGCACGGCACGGGGATCGGGACGGGTCGCAGTCATCCGCCCAGTATCGCACCCGGTCCGGGAGCCGCCCCGTCCGCGGAGGCTCCGGAAACCGACTAAGTTGGTTCGGTGCCTACCGACGCCCTCCTGCCCCGCGAGACGGGGCAGTGGATGGATGACGCGGACGGTCTGCGCTGGTGGTTCGACTCCGGCGCGCTCGCTCTCGACTTCGCCTACACCGGCGGGGCGGACGTCCTGGGCGGCGTCGACGGGACGGCCGATGGGGCGCAGGATGACACGCAGTGGCGCTCGGTGGACGACGCCGGCCAGCTCGGCGCCTGGCTGCAGTCCCGCTTCCCGGAGGTGGCCGCGACGACCGGCGAGCGCGAGTTCCGCGACGCCGAGATGCTGCGCGCCGCGATCGGCCGGCTCGCGCTCCAGGCCAGCCGGGCGAAGACCCTCGGCCCGGCCGACGTGGATGTCGTGAACCTGTTCGCCGCGACCCCCGACATCCCGCCGGTGCTCGCCGGTGGCGGCCGCCAGGCCGGACGCACCCTCGCCCGCCCGCACCAGGCCCTCGGCACGGTCGCGCGCGACGCCGTGCGCCTGTTCGGGCCGGACGCCGACGGCCGCATCCGCGAGTGCTCCGCAGACGACTGCGGCCTGGTCTACCTGGACACCTCGCGCAGCGGCAACCGGCGCTGGTGCTCGATGCAGCGCTGCGGCAACCGGGCGAAGGTGCGCGCGCACCGCGCCCGCGCGGCCGGCCGGCGTGCGGGTGCCGGCGCCGGTATCGCAGAATAGGCGGATGGAGCCCAGCGCCGATCCGAACAGCGTCGACCTCAACAGCGACCTCGGCGAGTCCTTCGGCGCCTGGAGCATGGGCGACGACGCCGCGATGCTCCGGCTGGTGACCAGCGCCAACGTCGCGTGCGGCTTCCACGCCGGTGACCCGTCCACGATGCTGGCGACCTGCCGCCTGGCCGCCGAGAACGGCGTGGCCGTTGGCGCCCACGTCTCGTACCGCGACCTCGCGGGCTTCGGCCGGCGCAGCATGGACGTCCCGGCCGCCGAGCTACGCGACGAGGTGCTGTACCAGCTCGCCGCGCTCGCCGGGATGGCGCGCGTCGCCGGAACCGTCGTGCGCTACGTCAAGCCGCACGGCGCGCTCTACAACCGGATCGTCCACGACGAGACGCAGGCCGCGGCCGTGGTGGAGGCCGTTGCCAAGTTCGACCCGTCGCTGCCGCTGCTCGGCCTCCCCGGCTCGGCCGTCGAGCGCGCGGCCGGCGCGCGCGGCCTGCGGTTCGTCCGCGAGGCGTTCGTCGACCGCGGCTACCGCGCCGACGGCACGCTCGTCCCGCGCACGGAGGCCGGCGCCGTGCTCTCCGACGTGGCCGCCATCGCCGCCCGCGCGGTGCGGATCGCGCGCGAGGGCGTGGTGGAGGCCGCCGATGGCGCCCTGGTCGCCGTCGCCGCCGACTCGCTCTGCGTGCACGGCGACACCCCGGGTGCAGTGTTGATGGCGGAGGCCGTGCGCCGGGGCCTGGACGAGGCCGGCATCGCGGTGAGGCCGTTCGTGTGAACGGCCGGGTGATCGGCTACGGCGACAGCGCCCTGCTCGTGGAATTCGGCTCGCTGGACGACGTGCTCGGGATGCTGCCCGCCCTCCAGCGCACCCGGCCGCCCGGCGTGCTCGACCTGGTCCCCGCCGCGCGCACCATCGCGATCGTGCTCGACCCGCACGTGCTGAGCCCGGCCTCCGCGAGCGGCTGGGTCGAGCGCACCGTCCCGGAGCCGGCCGAGACGGCCGACGAGGAGGTCGTGGAGCTCCCCGTCCGCTACGACGGCGAGGACCTCGCCGAGGTGGCCGGACTCCTCGGCATCACGCCGGCCGAGGTCGTGGAGCGGCACAGCGCATCCCGATGGCGGGTCGCGTTCGGCGGTTTCGCGCCCGGCTTCGCGTACCTCGTCACCGACCACGACGGCCTCGTCGTCCCGCGCCGGGCGACCCCGCGCACTGCGGTGCCGGCCGGCTCGGTCGGCCTCGCCGGCGAGTTCAGCGGCGTCTACCCGCGGTCGAGCCCGGGCGGCTGGCAGCTCATCGGCCGCACCGACGCGGCGCTGTGGGACACGGAGGCCGACTCGCCGGCGCTCCTGCGCCCTGGCGTCGTGGTGCGGTTCAGGGCGGTGACGGCGTGACCGGGCTCCGCCTCCTCGGGCTCCGCATCCTCCGCCCCGGCCCGCTCGCCCTGGTCGAGGACCTCGGCCGGCCCGGCCTCGCCGCGGTCGGCGTGAGCCCGTCCGGCGCGCTCGATCGCGGCGCGCTCGGGCTCGCCAACCGGCTCGTCGGCAACCCCGTGGACGCGGCCGGACTGGAGCTGCTGCTCGGCGGCTTCGCCGCACGGTTCGAGTCGGCGGCGTGGTTCGCGGTGACCGGGGCGGCGACCCGCGTCACGCTCGACGGCCACCCGGTCGACCCCGACGCGGCGGTGCACGCGGGGGTCGGCGCCGAGCTCCGGGTCGCGCCGCCGGCCGTGGGCGTCCGCAGCTACCTGGCGGTGCGCGGCGGAATCGCGGCGGAGGGCGTGCTCGGCTCCCGCTCGCGTGACACCCTCTCCGGCCTCGGTCCCGCGCCGCTCGCGGAGGGCGACCTCGTCCCGTTCGGCGCCGAGCCCGCCGACCCGGTGCCCTCTGTCGACTTCGTCCCGACCGCCGACCTCGGCGACGGCCCGGTGGAGGTCCGCGCCCACCGCGGGCCGCGCGCGGACTGGTTCACGCCCGCCGCCCTGGACGCGTTCTTCACGGTGGAGTGGCGGGCGAGCGCCGACGGCGACCGGGTGGGGGTGCGGCTCGACCCGCCGCGCGTCCCTGCGCACGCCCAGCGCGTGGATCCGGCGCCGCTGCTCCTCGAACGCGCCGTGCGCGACGAGCTCCCGAGCGAGCTGATGGTCGCCGGCGCCGTGCAGGTGTCGCCGGACGGCCGCCCCACCGTGCTGCTGGCCGACCACCCGGTGACGGGAGGCTACCCGGTGATCGCCGTGGTCGCCGCGCGCTCCCTCGACGCCTTCGCGCAGCTCCGCCCCGGCCAGCCCGTCCACTTCCGCCACGCCTGACCGCGGCCACCTGACTGACACGACATGCCGTCTCGCACCGCCGCGACGCGGCGTGTCCTGTCAGATGGACGCAGTCAGTCGTGGCGGGTGCCGGACTGGAAGATGCTGCGCGCGGGCGGCGGGCTCGGCACGCTCGTCGCGTCCGTCACGATCGGCGCGCCCGCCGCGAACGTCCGCAGCTCCTCGCCGGCCACGGCCTTCGCGGGATGCGGCCCGCTCGCGAGCAGGCGCGGCAGCCACTCCAGTGGCAGCGGCGAGTTCGACCCGACCAGCACGACGTTGCCGAACCGACGCCCCTTCAGCACCTGCGTCTCGGCCAGCGCCGCGACGTTCTCCACCACAGCGCCCAGGGTGGACACCTGGCTGCGCGCGAACGTCAGCGGCGGCCCGTCCGCCACGTTGACGAGCACGATGCCGTCCGGCTTCAGCAGCGACACCGCAGAGCGGTAGAACTCCACGCTCGTCACGTGCGCGGGCGTCCGTGCGCCGCTGAAGATGTCGATGACCAAGAGGTCGACCTCGCCGCGCAGGCCCGCCGGCAGCTTGCCGACGACCTCCCGCGCGTCGCCGTGCCGGATGCGGATCTGCGCGTAGCGGGGGAGCGGCAGGTTCTCACGCACCAGGTCCACGAGCCGGCTCTCCAGCTCCACCACCTGCTGCCGCGACCCCGGCCGGGTGTGGGCGACGTAGCGCGGCAGGGTCAGTGCGCCCGCGCCGAGGTGCACGGCGGTGATCGGCTGGCCGGGCTCGCCGATCAGGTCGATGACGTTGCCCATCCGCTGGATGTACTCGAAGAACAGCCGGCTGGGGTCGTCCAGGTCGACGTGCGACTGCGGCGTCCCGTCGACCACGAGCTGGTACGCGCCCGGCACGAAGCGGTCCGGCTCGATCGTGGCGAGGTAGCCGCTCTCGGCGAGGACGACCGAGGGGAGCGGCGGGTTCTGTGGCACGGCGTCCAGCGTAGTCCGCGGCCTCCACCCGATCTCCACCCTCGTCTCCACCCGGTCTCCGCCGCCGGGCGGTCCCGCTCTCGCCGTCCTGACGCGACTCTTGAGGAGAGCCGGACATCCCGGCCGGAAGGACTCCGACTCATGAACGTGCAGACGCTGACCAACGCGATCCTCATCCTGCTGCTGATCGGCTGGGTGGGAATCCGGCAGCTGACCTGGCGTCCGGTGTCCATCGCGAAGATGTGGCGCTTCCCGGCGATCATGTCGGTCGTCGGCGTCGTGCTCATCGTGCAGCAGGTGAAGCCGACGTCGCTCACCCCGCTCGATCTGGCCGTGGTGGCCGGCGAGCTCGTGCTGTCGCTGGCCGTCGGCGCGTGGATGGGCGCGATCGCGCACTTCCGCCCGCTGGAGTCGCCCATCCGGCTCGGCGATGACGCCCGCTATATCGCGACGTACGAGTCGCGCACCGGCGTGCTCGGGATCGTGCTCTGGGTGCTGATCATCGCCGTCCGCGTCGGGGTGGACGTGCTCGCCTCGATGGCCGGCTCCCACCTGGCGACCGCGACCGGCGTCATCTTCCTGGTCTTCGCCGCCAACCGCGCCGCCCGGACGGCCGTCTTCTCGGCGCGTCTCGATCGGCACGCCGCGCTCGCCGCATGATGGTCTCGTGGACTTCTGGAGCAGACCGGGCCTGCTGGCGCTCGTACTGAACATCCTCGGTGCGGGCGCCGTGGGCTGGTCGCTGCTGCGCACCCACGCCGCGGACCGACCGGCGTGGGTGCTGGCGCTCGCGCTGTTCGCGGTGGCGTCGTGGCTCGCCCGGTCGGTCCTCACCTTCGTCGGCTGGCGGCGCACGGCGCTCGTGATGTGCCTGCTCTCGGCGGTGACCGGGGCGTTCGTCGCGCCGGCCACCGACGGGATCGCGATCGTTCCGGCCGCCGTGGCGGTGCTCTACCTGGTCGGCGACCCGACGTGGCCGCTGCCGCTCGGCGGGGCGGTCGCCGCGGTCTCGGCGGCCCTGGTCGCGGTGGGCGCCCTGCCGTTCGGCTCGCCCGTGGCGGCGGTGCTCGGCGAGATGGCCGGGATCGTACTGGCCGGCTTCGCGGGCCTCAGCCGCCGGCAGTTCCGCCTCACCGAGCAGCAGGGCGCGCTGTTGCGGGAGCGCGACCTCGCCATGCGGGAGGAGGCCGCCCGGGTGGCGATCGCCCGCGACCTCCACGACGTCCTCGCGCACAGCCTCGGCGGCCTGGTCATCCAGCTCGACGCGGTGGACGCGCTGCTGGAGGCCGGCGACGCCACGTCGGCCAAGGAGCGCGTCGTGGCCGCGCGCGGGCTCGCGGCGGACGGCCTCGCCGAAGCGCGGCGCGCGGTCGCCGCGCTGCGCGACCCGGACGGGGCGGCGAAGACCACCGTGACCGCCGACGACTTCCGCGCGACGCTCGACGACCTGGTCGCCGCGCACCGCACGCTCGGCGGCATCGCCGCGCTGCACGAGTCGGGTGCGCCGCGCTCGCTCGACTCCGCCCAGGCGACCGCGCTGCAGCGCGCCCTGCAGGAGTCGCTGAGCAACGCGCGCAAGCACGCGCCGGGCGCGCCGGTCGACGCCGCGCTCGACTGGCAGGATGAACGGGTGCTCCTCACCGTCTCCTCGCCGCTGATCCCGGCGCCGGCCGCCACCTCGCCGACAACCACGTCGCACGGCGCCGCGCTCGCGACCTCGGGCGGCGGGCACGGCCTGGAGGGGATGCGCGAGCGCTTCTCCGCCCTCCCGCTCGGCGGCTCCGTGGCCGCCACCGCGGACGGCGGCCGGTTCACCGTCACGGCCGAGGCGAGGCTGGCATGAGCGGCGAGGCTGGCATGAGCGGCGAGACGACACCCGACCGCATCCGCGTCGTCGTCGCCGACGACCAGGCGATCATCCGCGACGGCCTGGTCACCGTCCTCGGCCTGCTGCCCGATGTGGAGGTCGTCGGCTCCGCGGCCGACGGCGCCGAAGCGGTGGCGCTCGCCGTGGCCGAGCGTCCCGACGTGGTGCTGATGGACCTCCGGATGCCGGTGCTCGACGGCGTCGGCGCCACCGAGCGGATCGTGCGCGAGGCGCCGGGCTCCGCGGTGCTCGTGCTCACGACGTTCGCCGACGACGACTCGATCCTGACCGCGCTGCGTGCGGGCGCCCGCGGCTACCTCACCAAGGACGCCGGCCGCGCCGAGCTGGCCTCCGCCGTCCGGGCCGTGGCACGCGGCCAGGCGACCTTCGCCCCGGAGGTCGGCGCGCGCATCATCGGCTCGCTCACCTCGGCGCCGCCCGCCAGGCCGGCCGACCCCGCAGGCGCGCTCGTGGAGCGGTTCCCCACGCTCACCCGCCGGGAGGCCGAGGTGCTCGGCCTGGTCGCCGACGGCCTCAGCAACGGCGAGATCGCCTCCGCCCTCTTCGTCGGCGGATCCACGGTGAAGACCCACATCAACGCGATCTTCGCCAAGCTCGGCGTCTCCTCCCGCGCCCAGGCCATCGCCCTCGTCCGCAGCTGACGGACACCGGCCGCACGCGGTCGCGTGTTCGGTCGCGGAGGGGGAGGATGGGCCCATGACTGATCGGGTACTGGTGACGGGCGGCTCGGGTTTCGTGGGAGCGCACTGCGTGCTCGCGCTGCTGGAGGCCGGATACTCGGTGCGGACGACCATCCGCTCCCCGCAGCGTGCAGCCGATGTGCGGTCGCAGTTGGCGGCGGGAGGCATCCCGGATGCAAGTGACCGGCTGGAGTTCGCGGTCGCCGACCTGCTCGACGACGCCGGCTGGGCCGAGGCGGTCGAGGGCTGCCGCTTCGTGCTGCATGTGGCCTCCCCGTTCCCGATGACCGAGCCGAAGGACCCGGACGAGCTGGTCCGCCCGGCGCGGGAGGGCGCCCTGCGCGTGCTGCGCGCCGCCCGCGATGCCGGGGTGGAGCGCGTCGTGCTCACCTCGTCCTACGCGGCCGTCGGCTACGGCCACGCCCCGACCCGGCAGCCGTTCACCGAGGTGGACTGGACCGAGCTCGACAGCGGCCGCCCGATCAGCGCCTACGTCCGCTCCAAGACGCTCGCCGAGCACGCGGCCTGGGACTTCATCGCCAAGGAGGGCGGCGACATGCAGCTCGCCACCGTCAACCCGGTCGGCATCCTCGGCCCGGTCCTCGGCCCGGACTACTCGAGCTCGGTCGCGCTCGTGAAGGCCGTGCGGGAGGGCCGCCTCCCTCGGCTGCCCGACGTGTACTTCGGCGTCGTGGACGTGCGCGACGTCGCCGGCCTCCACCTCCTCGCCATGACGAAGCCGGAGGCCGCAGGCGAGCGCTTCCTCGCGACGGCGGGCGACGCGCTGGGCGCGCCAGAGCTCGCCCTCATCATCCGCGGCCACCTCGGGTCGCCGGCGGGCGACAGGGTCCGCACCGGGCTGATGCCGACGTGGATGCTGAAGGCCGCCGCCCCGTTCAGCCGCAGCGTGCGCGGCTCCCTGCCCGACATCGGCGTCTACCGGAACGGCTCGTCCGCCAAGGCGCGCACCGTGCTCGGCTGGCGTCCGCGGTCCCGCGAGGAGGCCGTCATCGCGACGGTCGACACGCTGCCGCCGCGCCTCCACTAGCTGACAATCTCCCGTGAGAATGGCGGCCGACCAGCGGGAATACCGGGGGCAGCGCGCGGTTATACACCGTGACTGCGCCTCCGGTCAAGAAAAGACTGGACACGGCGCGTCAGTTTGACATATAGTGGTTCTTTGCGCTCCCACGCACACCCTTGCCTTCATATTGCGGTCGGCTCTGACTTCACTCGCGCGCGTCTGGGCCCGGTTCACCGGGTCAGATACGGCGGCACGAGACGTGTCTGGGAGTCCTCGTCCCTCACAAAACCACATCTCGACCGACAGTAACTGGCCCGACGGGGCCCACGGAGGTTATTTCCTTGGCTGCTGCGCGCAACGCAACCAACACTGACAAGACACCCAAGAACGGACGAGCCGCATCTCGTCTTTCGTTCGCCAAGATCACGGACACCCTCACTGTTCCCGATCTGCTCGCATTGCAGACGGAGAGCTTCGACTGGCTGGTCGGAAACGACGCGTGGAAGGAACGCGTCGTCGAGGCCGAGGCCCAGGGTCGCCAGGATCTGCCCGCCAACACGGGCCTCGAGGAGATCTTCGAAGAGATCTCTCCCATCGAGGACCTCGGCGAGACCATGCAGCTCTCCTTCACCAACCCGTTCCTCGAGGAGAAGAAGTACTCGATCGACGAGTGCAAGGAGAAGGGCAAGACCTATTCGGCCCCGCTCTACGTCGAGGCCGAGTTCATGAACCACCTCACCGGTGAGATCAAGACCCAGACGGTCTTCATGGGCGACTTCCCGCTCATGACCGAGAAGGGCACCTTCATCATCAACGGCACCGAGCGTGTCGTCGTCTCCCAGCTCGTCCGCTCGCCGGGCGTCTACTTCGAGGCCGCTGCCGACAAGACCTCCGACAAGGACATCTACTCGGCGCGCATCATCCCGAGCCGCGGTGCGTGGCTCGAGTTCGAGATCGACAAGCGCGACCAGGTCGGTGTCCGCATCGACCGCAAGCGCAAGCAGTCGGTCACCGTGTTCCTGAAGGCCCTCGGGCTCACCAGCGAGGAGATCCTCGCCGAGTTCGCCGGCTTCCAGTCGATCGAGCTGACCCTCGAGAAGGACGCCATCCTCACCAAGGAGGAGGCGCTGAAGGACATCTACCGCAAGCTGCGTCCGGGCGAGCAGGTCGCCGCCGAGGCCGCGCGTGCGCTGCTGGACAACTTCTACTTCAACCCGAAGCGCTACGACCTCGCCAAGGTCGGCCGTTACAAGATCAACCGCAAGCTCGGCCTCGAGGCCCCGCTGTCGGACTCGGTGCTGACCGTCCAGGACATCATCGCCACGATCAAGTACCTGGTCTCCCTGCACGACGGCCAGACCACGTTCAAGGGCCTGCGCAGCGGCGTCGAGACCAACATCCGTCTCGACACCGACGACATCGACCACTTCGGCAACCGTCGTATCCGCGCCGTCGGCGAGCTCATCCAGAACCAGGTCCGCACCGGTCTCTCGCGCATGGAGCGCGTCGTCCGCGAGCGCATGACCACGCAGGACATCGAGGCGATCACCCCGCAGACCCTGATCAACGTGCGACCCGTCGTCGCCGCGATCAAGGAGTTCTTCGGCACCTCGCAGCTCTCGCAGTTCATGGACCAGAACAACCCGCTCGCGGGCCTGACCCACAAGCGCCGCCTGTCGGCGCTGGGCCCGGGTGGTCTGAGCCGTGAGCGCGCGGGCGTCGAGGTCCGCGACGTCCACCCGTCGCACTACGGCCGCATGTGCCCGATCGAGACGCCGGAAGGCCCGAACATCGGTCTGATCGGCTCGCTCGCATCGTTCGCGCGGATCAACTCCTTCGGCTTCATCGAGACGCCGTACCGGAAGGTCGTCGAGGGCCGGGTCACCGACCAGATCGACTACCTCACCGCTTCCGAGGAGGACGACTTCGTCGTCGCGCAGGCCAACGCCCCGCTCGACCCGAGCGGCCACTTCACCGAGGAGCGCGTGCTCGCCCGTCAGAAGGGCGGCGAGGTCGACCTGATCCCCGCCGAGGAGATCGGCTACATGGACGTCTCCCCGCGCCAGATGGTGTCGGTCGGTACGTCGCTCATCCCGTTCCTCGAGCACGACGACGCCAACCGAGCCCTCATGGGTGCGAACATGCAGCGCCAGGCGGTGCCGCTGCTCCGCTCGGAGAGCCCGGTCGTCGGAACCGGTATGGAGGGCTACGCGGCCATCGACGCCGGTGACGTGGTCACCGCGGAGAAGTCCGGTGTGGTCACCGAGGTCTCGGCAGACGCTGTCACCGTCCAGGCCGACGACGGCACGATCAAGTCCTACTACCTGCGCAAGTTCGACCGCTCCAACCAGGGCACGTCGTACAACCACCGCGTGGTCGTGGACGAGGGCGACCGCATCGAGGCCGGGGAGGTCGTCGCAGACGGCCCCGCGACCGAGAACGGCGAGCTCGCGCTCGGCAAGAACCTGCTCGTGGCGTTCATGCCGTGGGAGGGCCACAACTTCGAGGACGCGATCATCCTCAGCCAGAACCTGGTGAAGGACGACACCCTCTCCTCGATCCACATCGAGGAGTACGAGGTCGACGCCCGCGACACCAAGCTCGGCAAGGAGGAGATCACCCGCGACCTCCCGAACGTCAGCCCGGACCTCCTGGCCGACCTCGACGAGCGCGGCATCATCCGCATCGGCGCCGAGGTGCGCCCCGGCGACATCCTGGTCGGCAAGGTCACGCCGAAGGGCGAGACCGAGCTGTCGGCCGAGGAGCGCCTGCTCCGCGCGATCTTCAACGAGAAGAGCCGCGAGGTGCGCGACACCTCGCTCAAGGTTCCCCACGGTGAAGAGGGCACGATCATCGGTGTCAAGGTCTTCGACTCGCAGGACGGCGACGACGAGCTCGGCTCCGGCGTGAACCAGCGCGTGGTGGTCTACATCGCCCAGAAGCGCAAGATCACGGCGGGCGACAAGCTCGCCGGCCGTCACGGCAACAAGGGCGTCATCTCCAAGATCCTTCCGGTCGAGGACATGCCGTTCCTCGCGGACGGCACGCCGGTCGATGTCATCCTCAACCCGCTGGGTGTCCCCGGTCGAATGAACTTCGGCCAGGTCCTGGAGATCCACCTCGGCTGGATCGCCAAGAACGGCTGGGAGATCAAGGGCAAGCCCAAGTGGGCTGCCGAGCTCCCCGAGGCCGCGTTCAGCGCCGCCCCCAACACCAAGGTCGCGACCCCGGTGTTCGACGGTGCGAAGGAGGAGGAGATCGCCGGCCTGCTCGACGCCACCCTCCCGACCCGCGACGGCGACCGCCTGATCGGATCCTCCGGCAAGACGCAGCTCTTCGACGGCCGCTCCGGCGAGCCCTACCCGGACCCGGTGTCGGTCGGCTACATGTACATCCTGAAGCTGCACCACCTGGTCGACGACAAGATCCACGCGCGTTCGACCGGCCCGTACTCGATGATCACCCAGCAGCCGCTCGGTGGTAAGGCGCAGTTCGGTGGCCAGCGCTTCGGTGAGATGGAGGTCTGGGCCCTCGAGGCCTATGGAGCCGCGTACGCGCTCCAGGAGCTCCTGACCATCAAGTCGGATGACATCCTCGGTCGCGTCAAGGTGTACGAGGCCATCGTCAAGGGTGAGAACATCCAGGAGCCGGGCATCCCGGAGTCCTTCAAGGTCCTCATCAAGGAGATGCAGTCCCTCTGCCTGAACGTGGAGGTCCTCTCGGCCGACGGCCAGACGGTCAGTCTGCGCGACGCCGACGACGAGGCCTTCCGCGCTGCGGAAGAGCTCGGCATCAACATCTCCTCCCGGTTCGAGTCGTCGTCCATCGACGAGATCTGACCCGGTAGCCAGACCCAACTGACGAATCTTCTATAGGAGAGAGTGAAACATTGCTCGAATCGACAACTTTCGATGAGCTGCGTATCGGCCTGGCCACCGCCGACGACATCCGTCGCTGGAGCTACGGCGAGGTCAAGAAGCCCGAGACGATCAACTACCGCACGCTGAAGCCCGAGAAGGACGGCCTGTTCGGAGAGCAGATCTTCGGCCCGTCCCGCGACTGGGAGTGCTCGTGCGGCAAGTACAAGCGCGTCCGGTTCAAGGGCATCGTGTGCGAGCGCTGCGGCGTGGAGGTCACCAAGTCCTCCGTCCGCCGCGAGCGCATGGGCCACATCGAGCTGGCCGCGCCGGTCACGCACATCTGGTACTTCAAGGGTGTGCCCAGCCGCCTCGGCTACCTGCTCGACATGGCGCCGAAGGACCTCGAGAAGGTCATCTACTTCGCCGCCTACATGGTGATCCAGGTGGACGACGACGGCCGTCACGCCGACCTCCCCGGCCTGGAGAACGAGCTGCGCCTGGAGATCAAGACGCTGGCCGACCAGCGCGACGCCCGCGTCGCCGAGCGCCTGCAGCGCCTGGAGACCGATCTCGCCGCCCTCGAGGAGGAAGGTGCCAAGGCCGACCAGAAGCGTCGCGTCAAGGACACCTCCGAGAAGGAGATGGGCCAGATCCGCAAGTCCTACGACGAGGACATCGCCCGCCTCGAGCGCGTGTGGGAGTCGTTCCGCACCCTCAAGGTCGGCGACCTCAAGCCGGAGGACGCGGACTTCAACGAGCTCGTCGACCGGTACGGCCTCTACTTCGAGGCGTTCATGGGCGCCGAGGCGATCAAGCGCCGCCTGCTGGCCTTCGACCTGGCCGCCGAGGCCGAGCTGCTCCGCGAGCAGATCGCCAACGGCAAGGGCCAGAAGAAGATCCGCGCGATCAAGCGCCTGCGCGTGGTGTCGTCGTTCCTGGCGACCGGCAACTCGCCGGCCGCGATGGTCCTCGACGTCGTCCCGGTCATCCCGCCGGAGCTGCGCCCGATGGTCCAGCTCGACGGTGGCCGCTTCGCGACCTCCGACCTGAACGACCTGTACCGCCGCGTGATCAACCGCAACAACCGTCTCCGCCGCCTGCTCGACCTCGGTGCCCCCGAGATCATCGTGAACAACGAGAAGCGCATGCTCCAGGAGGCCGTCGACGCGCTGTTCGACAACGGCCGCCGCGGCCGCCCGGTCACGGGCACCGGCAACCGCGCGCTCAAGTCCCTCAGCGACATGCTGAAGGGCAAGCAGGGCCGGTTCCGCCAGAACCTGCTCGGCAAGCGCGTGGACTACTCGGGCCGTTCGGTCATCATCGTTGGTCCGCAGCTCAAGCTGCACCAGTGCGGTCTGCCCAAGCAGATGGCGCTGGAGCTGTTCAAGCCGTTCGTGATCAAGCGCCTGATCGACCTGAGCCACGCTCAGAACATCAAGGCCGCCAAGCGCATGGTGGAGCGTTCGCGCCCGCAGGTCTGGGACGTCCTCGAGGAGATCATCCGCGAGCGCCCGGTCCTCCTGAACCGCGCGCCCACCCTGCACCGTCTCGGCATCCAGGCCTTCGAGCCTCAGCTCGTCGAGGGCAAGGCCATCCAGCTGCACCCGCTCGTGTGCGCCGCGTTCAACGCGGACTTCGACGGCGACCAGATGGCTGTGCACCTGCCCCTGTCGGTGGAGGCCCAGGCCGAGGCCCGCATCCTGATGCTCGCCTCGAACAACATCCTGAAGCCGTCCGACGGCCGCCCGGTCACCCTGCCCTCGCAGGACATGATCATCGGTCTGCACCACCTCACCACCGTCCGCGAGGGCGCCGTGGGCGAGGGTCGCGCGTTCTCCTCGGTCTCCGAGGCGATCCTCGCGAAGGACCAGGGCTCGCTGCACCTCAACGCGATGGTGAAGATCCGCCTGGACGACTACGTGCCGTCCGACGCGGCCGACACCGGCACGCAGCCCGTCACCGCGATCGTGGAGACCACCCTCGGCCGCGCCCTCTTCAACGAGGCGCTGCCGGCGGACTACCCCTACGTGGAGGCCGTCGCCGACAAGGGCCAGATCTCGTCGATCGTCAACGCCCTCGCCGAGCGGTACCCGAAGGTGGAGGTCGCCGCCGCGCTCGACCGGATCAAGGACGCCGGCTTCTACTGGGGCACCCGCTCGGGCGTCACGGTGTCGCTGAGCGACATCCTGACCCCGCCGAACAAGGCGCAGATCGTGGCCGGCTACGAGAAGAAGGCCGCCAAGATCACCGCGGAGTTCGAGAAGGGTCTCACGACCGACCTCGAGCGTCGCCAGGAGCTGGTGAAGATCTGGACCGAGGCGACCAACGAGGTGGCCGAGGCCATGCGCGCCAACTTCCCGGTCGACAACACCATCAACCGCATGGTCACCTCTGGTGCCCGTGGTAACTGGCTGCAGGTGCGCAACATCGCCGGTATGCGTGGTCTGGTGAACAACCCGAAGGGTGAGATCATCCCGCGCCCGATCATCTCCTCGTACCGCGAGGGTCTGTCGGTTGCGGAGTACTTCATCGCGACGCACGGTGCCCGTAAGGGTCTGGCCGACACGGCCCTCCGTACGGCCGACTCGGGCTACCTGACCCGTCGTCTGGTGGACGTCTCGCAGGATGTCATCATCCGCGAGGACGACTGCGGCACGACCAAGGGCCTCGAGCTGCCGATCGCGACCGTGGGCGCCGACGGCACCCTCACCCGCGACCCGAACGTCGAGAACTCCGTGTTCGCGCGGACCCTCGCGTCCGAGGCGGTCGCGTCCGACGGCTCCGTCGTGGCGAAGGCCGGCGAGGACGTGGGCGACGTGCTCATCGACAGGCTGGTGGCCGCCGGCGTGACCGACATCAAGGTCCGCTCGGTGCTCACCTGCGAGTCGGCGGTCGGCGTCTGCGCCGCCTGCTACGGCCGTTCGCTCGCGACCGGCAAGCTGGTGGACATCGGCGAGGCGGTCGGCATCATCGCCGCCCAGTCGATCGGTGAGCCCGGAACGCAGCTCACGATGCGTACCTTCCACACCGGTGGTTCGGCCTCCGCGGACGACATCACCCAGGGTCTGCCGCGCGTGCAGGAGCTGTTCGAGGCGCGTACCCCCAAGGGTGCGTCCCCGATCGCCGAGGCCGCCGGCCGCATCGTCATCGAGGAGACGGACAAGTCCCGCAAGGTCATCCTGACCCCGGACAGCGGCGACGAGCCGCACGTCTACCCGGTGCTGAAGCGCTCGACCCTCCTGGTGGAGGACGGCCAGCGCGTCGAGCTCGGCCAGCAGCTGATCGTCGGCACCGTCGACCCGAAGGAAGTCCTCCGGGTCAAGGGCGTCCGCGAGGTGCAGAAGCACCTGGTGGGCGGCGTCCAGGGCGTCTACCGCTCGCAGGGCGTGCCGATCCACGACAAGCACATCGAGGTCATCGTCCGTCAGATGCTCCGCAAGGTCACCGTCGTCGACCACGGCGACACCGACCTGCTGCCGGGTGAGCTCGTCGACCGGTCGAAGTACAACGAGATCAACCGCGCTGCGCTGACCGAGGGCAAGAAGACGGCGTCCGCCCGTCAGGAGGTCATGGGTATCACCAAGGCCTCGCTGGCGACCGAGTCGTGGCTGTCGGCCGCGTCCTTCCAGGAGACCACCCGCGTCCTGACGCAGGCGGCGATGGAGGGCAAGTCCGACCCGCTGATCGGTCTCAAGGAGAACGTCATCATCGGTAAGCTCATCCCGGCCGGCACGGGCCTGTCCCGCTACCGGAACGTCTCGGTGGAGGCGACGGAGGAGGCCAAGGCGGAGCGGTACCCCAACCGCATCTTCGCCGACGACTCCGCGTTCAGCGAGAACGACCTGAGCTTCGTCGACTTCGACAGCTTCAGCTCGGACGACTACACCCCGGGCACCTACAACTAAGCGTGTAGGTAGTCCGTACCACGAAGGCCCCCGGCTGTTGCCGGGGGCCTTCGTCGTTCCCGGGCGCCCGGGTACGGGACAATAGAAGGGTGTGGAGACAGCTTCTGGAGTACACCGACACCGTCGGCCGTTCGATGGTCGGCTTCGCGGCCGTGGCGCTCGTGGTCGCCCTGGTGAGCTTCGTGGTCGGCATCGTGCAGGCCGTCTCCGGGCACGCAGCGGGCACCCTCCCGTTCTGGATGACGACGATGGGCTGCGCCGTGCTGGCCGGCATCCTCGTCTACCTCGCGAGCCGGCGGGGCGACCTCCGGCGCCGCTGAGGGCGCTGCCCCCCTTTGATGGGGCACCCGCAAGCGGGACTGTTGAGCGAGCCTCAGCGGAAGTTAGGGTGACAAGGCTTCGCCCCGCCCGGAGGCTCGCCCGGGGGACGGCGACGCTCTGCCGGTGACCCGACGCCGGCAGGCCTGCTATCCGAGGAGGTCCCCGTGGCGTCCATGACTGAGATCCTGATCCTGCACGGCCATCTGCCCATCGAGTACCTCGATCGGGTCGAGTCGGAGGCGAGCTCCGACGAAGCCGTGGTTCGCGACCTGCTGGGCCGTGGAGCGATCACGTCTGCGCAGCTCGCGCGCGCCCGCGCGGCGCTGGCGGGCCTGCCGTTCGTCGAGCTCGCCGACTATCCCGTCGACGGTTCCGCCGTCGGACTCATTCCCGGAGTGATCTGCCGTCGCCACACCGTCCTGCCGATCGGCGTCGTCGACGGTTCCGTCATTCTGGCCATGTCCGACCCCGGGAACGTCTTCGCGATCGACGACGTCCGCGCCGCGGCGAAGATGGGCGTGACCCCGCTCGTCGCCGAGGAGTCCGATCTGCTCACCGCGATCGATCGGTACATCCGTGCGGACGACGAGCTCAGTGACCTCACCACCACGCTGGAGGAGGAGTCGGCTCCCGCGGAGGAGCAGAGCCTGCTCACGGAGTCCGACGACGAGGCGCCGATCGTGCGGTTCGTGAACCTGCTCGTCAGCCAGGCCATCCAGGACCACGCCTCGGACATCCACATCGAACCGGCAGAGCACGACGTGCGGGTGCGGTATCGCATCGACGGCGTGCTGCACGCGATGCAGAGCGCGCCCAAGGCGATCCAGAACGGCGTCATCTCGCGGCTCAAGATCATGAGCGACATCGACATCGCCGAGCGTCGCAAGCCGCAGGACGGTCGCATGTCGGTCGTGCACGGCGGCCGCCAGATCGACCTGCGCGTCGCCACACTGCCGACGGTGTGGGGCGAGAAGGTCGTCATGCGCATCCTGGACAACACGAACACCGGCATGACGCTCACCGACCTCAACCTGCTGGAGCGCAACTTCGAGACCTACAAGGCCTCCTATTCGAAGCCGTACGGGATGATCCTCGTCACCGGGCCGACCGGCTCGGGCAAGTCGACCACCCTGTACACGACGCTCAACGCCGTGGCGCGGCCGGAGATCAACGTGATCACGGTCGAGGACCCGGTGGAGTACCGGATGCACGGTATCAACCAGGTGCAGGTGAACCCGAAGGCCGGTCTCACCTTCGCGAGTGCGCTGAGGAGCATCCTCCGCAGCGACCCGGACGTGGTGCTCCTCGGGGAGATCCGCGACCACGAGACGGCGCAGATCGCCATCGAGGCGTCGCTGACGGGCCACCTGGTGCTCTCGACCCTCCACACGAACGACGCTCCGAGCGCCGTGACCCGTCTCACCGAGATGGACATCGAGCCGTTCCTCGTCGGTTCGGCGCTCGACTGCGTGGTCGCTCAACGGCTCGCCAGGCGGCTCTGCGAGCGCTGCAAGAAGCCGGCGACGCACACGCACGACGATCTGCGGAGGATGCGGTTCGAGGTTCCGGACGAGCAGCTCCCGCAGGTCTTCGTCCCGGCAGGCTGCCCGGCCTGCTCGAACACGGGTTATCGCGGCCGCATCGCCGTGCACGAGGTCATGGCGGTGACGGAGGAGATCGAGCGTCTCACCGTCGATCGCGCATCCAGCGCCGACATCGGCCGCGTCGCTCGCGAGCAGGGGATGCTGACACTGCGCGAGGACGGCTGGGAGAAGGTCAAGCGCGGCATGACGTCCGTCGAAGAGATCCTGAGAGTGGTCGCCTAGGAGGGCCGATGACAACGAACGATGAGAGCTGGGGCGGATTCCCGCCGCCGACAGAGAAGCCGGTCTACGAGATTCCGGTGACACCCCCGGGGGCATCTGCGGGGGGCTGGAATCCGGGGCCGGGGGTTCCGCTTTCGCCGCCGATGCCGGGCTATTCGGCGTTCGAGGCGCCGGCGTTCGAACAACCGATCGCGTACGCCCCGCCTGCGTATGAACGGCCGCTCGCGTACGAGCCTCCGCCGCTCTCCGCGCCAGTCGTACCCGCCACGTCCGCCGCCGAGCCCGTGCCGTCCTCCGTCGTGTGGTCTCTCGACTCCACGCCCGCTCCGGTGACTCCGGCCTCTCCGAGCGTTCAGGACGCGCACGACCCCGTCCACCGGCTCATCCCCGAAGGCCGGCGTGCCGCGGCGCCCACGCCCGACTTCCAGATCCTCGAACCCGTCGCGACCCTCCCGGACGTCACCGAGATCGACGAGACGCTCACGCAGCCCGAGCGCGAGGCGCTGGAGAAGGCGGACAACGAGCTGGTGGCCGCGCTTCACCATGTCGTCCTCCAGAAGGCGTCCGACCTCCACATCACCGTCGGGGCGGCGCCGACCATCCGCGTCGACGGAGGCCTGCGTCCTGCGGCCGGCGCGGAGCCGTGGAACCACGACCGCACGTTCGAGGCCCTGATGAGCCTCCTCGACGACCGCCAGCGGCAGATCTTCGAACGCGAGCATGAGCTCGACTTCGCGTTCACCATCTCGGCGAACTCCCGCTTCCGCGTGAATCTGTATCAGCAGCGTGGCTCCTACGGCGGGGCGTTCCGTCTCATCCCGACCGAGATCAAGCAGCTCGCCGCACTGGGCGTCCCGGAGGCCGTCGGCCAGTTCTCGCAGCTGCCGCGTGGGCTGGTGCTGGTCACCGGGCCGACCGGTTCCGGCAAATCGACCACACTCGCCGCGCTTGTCGATCTGGTGAACAGCACGCGCTCCGACCACATCGTGACGGTCGAGGACCCCATCGAGTTCATGCACGTGCACAAGAAGTCGATCGTGAACCAGCGGGAGGTGGGCCACGACACCCACAGCTTCGCGAACGCCCTCAAGCACGTTCTGCGCCAGGACCCCGATGTCATCCTCATCGGCGAACTCCGTGACCTCGAGACCATCTCCGTCGCGCTGACCGCCGCCGAGACCGGCCACCTGGTCTTCGCGACCCTGCACACGCAGGACGCGCCGCAGACCATCGACCGCGTCATCGACGTGTTTCCGCCGCACCAGCAGGACCAGGTGCGCGCGCAGTTGGCCGGCACGCTGCAGGGCGTCGTCTCGCAGACGCTCGTCAAACGCGCGAGCGGCAAAGGCCGTGTGGTGGCAACGGAGATCTTGATGATGACCCCGGCCATCGCGAACATCATCCGTGAGGGCAAGACCTACCAGATCGCCTCCATGATGCAGGCCGGCCGCGAGTCGGGCATGCGCACGATGGACCAGCACCTGGCGGAGCTTGTCAACTCGGGTGTGATCACCCGGCACGCTGCCGTCGAGAAGGCGCACGACGTGGAGGGCCTCGGCCGGCTCATCCAGCGCGTCGAATCGCCCTCGGACTCCTCGGCCATGTCGAGCGGCCCGGACTTCGGTGACAGCTACTCAGGGACGGTGGTGCGCTGATGCCCGTGACCACGCCCTACAACTACAAGGGCCGCGATGCCGGCGGCAAGATCGTCAAGGGGCGCGTGGATGCGGCCAGCGAGACAGCCGTCGCTTCCCGTCTGCGCACGATGGGCCTCTCGCCGGTCACCATCACCGAGGCTGCGGCAGGCACCGGCCTGAACCGCGAGATCAAGCTCGGCGGCGGCTCGGGCGTCAAGCTCAAGGACCTCGCGATCATGAGCCGCCAGATGGCCACCATGATCGGCGCCGGTCTTTCGCTGCTTCGCACTCTGAACATCCTGGCCGAGCAGTCCGCCAACAAGAGGCTTCAAACGGTCCTCGGCGACGTGCGCGACCAGGTCGAGAGCGGCACCGCGATCTCGGAGGCGATGCACAAGCACGCGGTCGTCTTCCCGCCGCTGATGATCAACATGGTGCGCGCCGGTGAGACCGGCGGCTTCCTCGACGGGGCTCTGGAGGCAGTGGCCGAGAACTTCGAGAAGGAGGTCAAGCTCCGAGGAGCGATCAAGTCGGCGATGACGTACCCGGTCATCGTGCTGATCATGTCGCTGCTGGGCGTGCTGGCGATGCTGATCTTCATCGTGCCGGTGTTCGAGAAGATGTTCAACGGGCTCGGCAAGCAGCTTCCTGCACCCACCGAGCTGCTGGTGATCATCTCGCACCAGATGGTGTGGATAGCGCCGCTCATCGCCGTCTTGGCCGTCGCATTCGCGCTCTGGTGGCCGCGGCACAAGAACGACGAGGATGTGCGCCGTCGGCTGGATCCGTTCAAGCTCAGAATGCCGGTGTTCGGGGCGCTGATCAAGAAGATCGCGATCGCGCGGTTCAGCCGTAACTTCGCCAATATGATCTCCGCCGGCGTGCCCATTCTGCAGGCCCTTCGAATCGTGGGGGAGACCAGCGGGAACTGGGTGATCGAGAACTCCCTCCAGGAGGTTGCCGAAGGCGTGCGCCAGGGGGAGTCGATCGCGACGCCACTGAGCAAGCAAGCCGTGTTCCCTCCGATGGTCACGCAGATGGTCGCCGTCGGAGAGGATGCCGGGTCGCTCGACACCATGCTCGATAAGATCGCGGACTTCTACGAGCAGGAGGTCGAGTCGACCACCGAGCAACTCACATCGCTCATCGAGCCCCTTATGATCGCCTTCCTGGGCGTCGTGATCGGCGGCATGGTGGTCGCCCTCTACCTGCCGATCTTCGGCATCGCAGGAGCGATCGGGGGCTGACCATGCCCGCTGTTCTACCCCTCCGGTGAGGGACAAATAGCACAAAGCTCCCCAGTTCTGGGGTACGAAACGCCCATAAAACCCCTGCAACGGGGGATATTTCTCCGAATCCGATGGCAAATATGGTCATCCCGAAGCGGCAATCTCGCAGCCGCCCACCGCGCACCATCACCCGACCGATTGGACACAGAAATGTACTTCCGTCTCATGGGCAAGCTGAACGCTCGCCGTCAGGGGCTGCTCGAGGAGGACGAGAAGGGCTTCACCCTGATCGAGCTCCTCGTGGTGGTCATCATCATCGGCATCCTCGCCGCGATCGCCATCCCGATCTACATCGGTGTCCAGAACAACGCGAAGGACTCGGCCACCAAGTCCGACCTGGCGAACGCCAAGACGGCGTTCGTGGCGTACTACACCGACAAGGGCCAAGGAACGAGTGTCGCGACCCCGACACTCGACAACGCGGCCGGCACCGGCCTCGCCACTTACGGCTTCACGCAGAGCAGCGGCACCACCGGGTTCGCCTTCAAGGGCACGCCCACCGCCACCACGTTCTGCATCCAGGCCACCAGCGATGCGGGCAACCCGTTCCACGTCGACCAGGCCAACGGTCCGACGCCGGGCGCCTGCTCGTAACCACGTACCCCCGGATGCGGGGCGCCGCACCAGCGGCGCCCCGCATCCGTTTCCCAGCCCCACCCGCTCCATCCTCAGCCCCACCAGGAAGCCCGCCCACGGACCCGAACCAGGGAGGTGACCCATGAACGTCCAGCAGTCCATCCGCATCGCACGCGTCCCCCGCGACCAGGGATTCACCCTCATCGAGGTGCTGGTCGCCATGGTGGTGTTCGGCGTCCTCTCCGTCCTGGTCGCATATCTGCTCACCACCGCGATGACCATCACCCGGTCCAATCGATCGAGCGAAGTGGCCGCGAACCTCGCGGCCCAGGCCGTCGACCAGGCCCGCTCGGCCACCGATGTCTTCTCTGTCGTGAGCGGAGTCTCGACCACGACGGTCGACGGCACGACCTACACGGTGACCAAGTCCGCCGGATGGCTGACGAACGCCGGCACGGCCTCCGACTGCGGCACCTCCGGCCTGCTGCAGAACAAGACCCTCAACGTCTCGGTCACCTGGTCGGGGATGCGCAGCGGCGCCAGTCCCGTGCAGGCGAGCACGCTGCTCGCACCGGCCGGCCCGATCAACGACCCGACGACGGGTACCATCATCATCCACGCCCGCAACGCAGCGGGCGGGGGAGTGGCCGGCGTGCCCATCGCCGTCGCCGTCGACAACTCGATCTCCCCCAACACGGCGGCCACGGTCAGCCCCGCACCCTCCGCGACCGACATCGACGGCTGCAGCTACATCCTCAAGGTCGTGCCCGGCTCCTACATCGTGACGATCGGCGCGTCCGGCGACGGCCGGATCAGCAGCGACCAGCAGCAGCCGCTCAAACTCAGCGTGCCGGTCACCGCAGGCCAGTCCTCCGTGCTCGACAAGCAGTACGACACCGCAGCGACGCCGACGCTCACGCTCGCACCCGGCGCGCCGCTGACGACGATGTTCCCCAGCAACCTCACGGTCACCTACGTGCCGCAAGGCGACGCGTACACGGCGCAGGTCGTCAAGACCACCGTCGCCGGCATCACCACCACGAGAACGCCCCTGTTCCCGTTCGCCTCGGGTTACCAGGCGTTCGCCGGCTCGTACACCGCGGTCGGACCGGCTACGGGTGCGAGCCCGCTCTGCTTGTCGGTCGATCCCGCGCAGTGGATCACCCCGAACGCCACCGGCCACGTCGGCGTTCGACAGGATCCGTTCCCCGTCGACGTCGGCTCCGTCGGGACCGTTTCGATGCCGCTGGTCACCGTCAGTGGAGTCTCCACCAAGTGGCTCGTCGCCGTCAGCGCGACAGCAGCCTCGACGGTGGGCGATCCCGGCTGCGCGACCGGGATGTCGATGGCCTTCGCACAGTCGAGCGGGACATCGTCGACCATCGCGCTCCCGTACGGCAGCTGGAAGCTGTACGCGCTCGCCCGTCAGACAGACACGCCCTCGACCTCGACGCTCGTAGCGTCCACCAGCATCACTCTGCCAGCGGGCAGTCCCGCCTTCACGGCGGGCAACATCTTCACGCTCGATCCGAGGCTGCCGTGATCCGGCTGGCGCGCCGCCTCCGTATCCGCGCCGCGCAGTCGCGCGATGCAGGCCTCACGCTGATCGAGCTGCTGGTGGCGATCGCTCTGACCACGGTGGTCATGGCAATGGCCGTCTCGCTGTTCATCATCGGCACGCATAGCTTCAGCCTGGCGCAGTCGATCGACGGCGGCACGCGGCAGGCGTCGAACGGCATGAACCAGGTCGCCCGCATGATCCGCGCGGCGACACCGGACCCGTGGGCCAACCCCGTGGTCGGCGGTCAGCAGGCCGACCCCGCGATCTACGCGGCGTCCGCGCAGTCGATCACGTTCTACGCGTACGTGAACCTGAGCGGGGGCGAGTCGCCCGTGATGGTCACCTACACCGTGAGCAACGGGGTGCTCTGGGAGTACCAGTACGCGGCGACGACGACGGTGGCGGGCGTCAACGGGCACTGGGACTTCACCTACCCGACGGTGACCACGTCACGGGCGCTCTGCAACTCCATCCCCGCATCGACCGCAGTGTTCCGCTACTTCGACAAGACCGGCGCCGAACTCCTCCCGGCGAATCTGACCACCTGGCAGGCGCGCGCGACGGTCACATCGGTGCAGATCACCATCACCATCCAGCCGACGGGCATGGCAAGCGCGGTGACGCTGACCAACACCATCGGCATGGCCAATATCGGATCGGGGTCGTGATGATCACCCTTCTGCGTCGGCGGCTTCGCCGGGTCCGCTCCTCTCGCGACCGCGGTGTCGCGCTGTCGCTGGTCGTCGGAGTCGGTGCGGTCCTGCTGCTCCTGGTCGCGATGACGATGTCGTTCTCGGTCTCCGGGCTGGTCCGCTCCAACCACGACGCGGACTGGGACGCCGCGATGTCGGCCGCGTTCGCCGGCATCGGCGAGTATCAGGGTCGCCTCACCAACGACCCCAGCTACCAGCAGTACGGCAACCCGAACTCGCCCTTCACCATCGCGAACAACTCGCAGGGCACAGTGACGCTTCCGACCGGGACGAATGCCAACCCGGCCTTCGGCGTCACCGCAGGAGGCACCTGGGCGACCGTCCAGCTCACCGATGGCCTTCCTGCCAACGCCTCCTTCCGCTACGAGGTCGACAACTCCAAGTACGCGAGCAACGGCATCCTGCACATCCGCGCCACCGGGCGGGTCGACAACGTCACCCGGAGCGTCGTCGCGAACATCAAGCAGACCGGGTTCACCAACTACGTCTACTTCACAGACTACGAAGAGCTCGACCCGGCGCTCAACGGCGGCGGCTGCCCCAAGGCCTACGCCTGGTCGGGCACCAGCCGGCCGGCGGGCTGCCTGATCAACTTCATCGCCGGTGATACCTTCGACGGCCAGGTGCACTCGAACGACACCCTGAACATCTGCGGCGGTACCTTCAAGCAGAAGGTCTCGACCGCGAACCCCAACCGAAACTCCTCCGGCAACCTGTACACGCAGACCAATTGTTCGGGCACGCCGGTGTTCAGCGCGGGAGCCCCTGTGAACTCCGCGCTCATCACCATGCCGCCACCGCAGGCGCAGCTCGATCAGGTGCGCACGGACATCCCGGCCAAGGTGCCCGTGCCGGGCTGCCTCTACACTGGGCCGACGAAGATCACGTTCTCCGTCTCCGGGGGCACCGCGTACATGAACGTCATCTCGCCGTGGACGGTGAAGACCGAACTCAACCCGTCTGCGGTGCCACCAGGAGGATCGGCGCCGGCCTTCTGCGGCAAGCCCGGCACCGTCGGCGGCACAGCTGCAGCGAACGCCAACACGCTCGCGGACCTGACCAACGGGCAGACCATCGCGATCGGCTCGGCCTCGCAGCTCTACAACAACCTCGCCTACGTGCAGAGTGTGCCGACCACCGTTGGTGATCCGAACTATTGGTCGTCATCGACCTCGCCCAACGCCAACACGCTGAAGTGCGTCGGCGCGGACAACACCAGCGCCGGCAACGGCCTCGGCTACCCGGTGACCAACGAGATCGTCTCGACCTATGCGCCCTACAACTGTCGGGCGGGCGACGTGTTCGTGCAGGGCACCATGCACAGTGCGATGACGATCAACGCCGACCACTTCGCCTGGATCACCGGCAAACTCGTCTACAGCGACCCTGCGAACGACATCCTCGGCCTCGTCGGCGCCGGCGCCGTCTGGGTCTGGGACCCGGAGGTGTGCACGAACCCGACCCCGTTCCCGACCGCCCGCAACACCACCTGCAGCACGAGCAAGGACTACCTGACCTGGGAGGCCACCTCGTCGAGCGGCAACTGCGCGCGGACGATCAACGCGGCCATCCTGTCGAACTACCACAGCTTCGAGGTGCACAATTACTCGTCGGCCTCGTACGCCGGGTATCTCTGCGTGACAGGCTCGATCGCCCAGGAGTATCGCGGTCCCGTGGGCACCGGGTCGAACTCGACGGGATTCCTCAAGCGGTACAGCTATGACAGTCGTCTGCTGAACTCGCCGCCGCCCAAGTTCCCGACCCCGCGCACGACGTCGTACAACGTGGCCACCGAGATCGAGGTCAGGACCGCCTTCTCGGCGACGGGGGCGCCGCTCTCATGACCCTCGCGCTCTTCGCCTTCGCCGTCGGCTTCGTCGCCGTCTTCGGCGCGCTCATCGGCTCGTTCCTGAACGTCGTCGTCTACCGCGTGCCGGCCGGCCGCTCGATCGTGTCCCCGCCCAGCGCGTGCGGCAGCTGCGGCACCGAGATCAAGCCGTACGACAACATTCCCGTCGTCTCCTGGCTGGTGCTGCGCGGCCGCTGCCGGTCGTGCCGCAGCGCGATCTCGGCGCGGTACCCGCTCGTGGAGGCCGCCACCGCCGTGGCATTCGCCGTCGTCGCCTGGTGGTTCTGGGCCGGCCCGCAGGCACCCATCGAGCACACCGGCGTCGCGCTCGCCGCCGGCGTGCTGGAGGTCGTCGCCTACCTCTACCTCGCCGCGATCAGCATCGCCCTCGCCCTCATCGATCTGGACACCCACCGGCTGCCGAACACGATCGTGCTGCCCTCGTACCTCGTCGGTGCCGCCTTGCTCGCAACGGCCGCGGCACTGACCGGCGACTGGGGCGCCCTCCTCGGTGCGGCGATCGGAGGCGTGGTGCTCTACGCGGTCTACCTCCTGCTCGCCCTCGTCTACCCGGGCGGAATGGGCTTCGGCGACGTCAAGCTGGCCGGCGTCCTCGGGATGTTCCTCGGCTATCTGGGATGGGGGCCGCTCATCGTCGGCGGCTTCGCCGCGTTCGTCCTCGGCGGCGTCTTCGCACTCGTTCTCGTCGCCGCCCGGCGTGCCGGAAAAGGCGGCGGTATCCCATTCGGCCCGTGGATGCTGGCCGGAGCCTGGCTCGGCATCCTCGCCGGATCCACGATCTGGAACGCCTACTTGGCGATCCTCGGAGTCGCCTGACGGCGACGCGGCGATCGACCGTCTGAAGAAAAGGAGAATCGTATGGCACGCAGCATCGTCGGCATCGACATCGGCAGCACATCCATTCGTGCCGTCGAGCTCGGTGATCCGAAGAAGCCGAGACCCACGCTTCTGCGCCACTACGAGGTGCCGCTTCCCGACGGCGCGGCGAGTCGCGGGGAAGTCCTCGAGCCCAACACGGTTGCCGCGAGCCTGCGCCAGCTGTGGCAGCAGGGCGGGTTCAAGAGCAAGGAGGTCGTGCTCGGGATGGGGAACCAGCGCGTCCTCGCGCGAGACCTGACCGTTCCGCGCATGTCGCAGACCCGCATCCGCGAGAGCCTGCCCTTCCATGTGCAGGACATGCTGCCGGTTCCCGTCGCAGATGCGCTCCTGGACTTCTACCCGGTCTCCGAGGAGATCGGCGACACAGGCCCCGTCGTCAACGGCCTGCTCGTCGCAGCGGTCAAGGACGCGGTGCTCGGCAACGTGAAGGCGGCCACCCTGGCCGGTCTCACTGCGGTCGACGTCGACCTTCTTCCGTTCGCGGTCTCCCGGGCGCTGATCACCCGGTCCGGGAACAAAGGCACAGTCGCGCTCATCGACATCGGCGCCAACACCACGAGCGTGGTGATCCTCACCGACAACGCGCCGCAGTTCGTGCGCATCATTCCCGCGGGCGGCGCCGAGCTGACGCAGGCGCTTCGGGCCGGGCTGGAAGTCGAGCCGGGAGAGGCCGAGCGGATCAAGGCGACCATCGGTCTCGCCAAACAGGTGTCGAGCCCGCAGGAGCATCAGGCGGTGGAGATCATCTACCGGGTGACCGGCGAGCTCCTCACCAGCCTCCGCAACACGGTCAGCTACTTCGTCAACACTCGCCCCAGCACCCCGGTCGACCGCGTCGTGCTGACCGGTGGCGGCGCCGAGCTTCCCGGTCTGGCCGACGCGCTCGGCGAGATGACCCGGCTGCCCGTCGCCGTCGGGGACCCCTTCCACGCCGTCGCGCTGTCGCGTCATCTCGACGCTACGCTTCTTCGGCAGAACAGGTCGACTCTCTCCGCGGCGGTCGGCCTCGCACTCGGGAGCGCAGCATGAGCCTCATCGCACGGCGGCCGAACGACGCCGATGACACCGCTGAAGGCGCGGCGGGCGCACCCCGTGGCAAGGCCGGCAAGGCCGCCAAGGCGGCGAAGGCGCCGCGCGACCCCAAAGCGCCGAAGGCCCCCAGGGGCCGAACCAAGGACAAGCCGTCCAAGCCGTCCAAGCCGTCCAAGTCGCCCACGTCGCCCAAGGTGACCGAGGCGCGGAAGGCCGACGCCCCACCACGCACCGGCGTCTCCCGACAGGAGGGCCTTGCCGTCGGCGGGGAGCCGCGCGTCGACCTCCTGCCACCCGAGGTCCGGACGGAACGGCGCAACGCGCGAACCCGTCGTGGTTTCGGCTGGGCTGTTCTCATCGTCCTCCTCGTCGTGCTGGCCGCGGCCGGCGGCGCCTTCAGCCTGAACGTGCTCTCGCAGGCGAAGCTGCTCGCCGCGCGAAGCGAGACGGCATCGCTTCTGGCTCAGGAGCAGCGATACGCGCCCGCGCGCGAGGCTCAGAAGCAGGTCGCGCTGGCACAGGCGGCGCAGCAGGCCGGGGCGTCGACCGAGATCGACTGGAAGGCGTTCCTCGACCAGGTCGGGCACGCGCAGCCGGCCGGGTTGGGACTCGCGTCTGTCGCGGTCGACTCGGTCTCTCCGATCGCGCTGTACCAGCAGTCGACCGATCCGCTCCAGGGGCCGCGCATCGGCACGGTCACCGTGGTCGGCACCAGCGCAGCATTGCCGAACGTGCCGGCGTGGGTCGCCGAATTGCAGAAGATCCCCGGCGTCGTAGACGTCGTCCCCGGGACCGTGACGCTGGACGAGGTCAGCCATGTCTACAAGGCGACCGTGACCATCCACGTCTCCGACACCCTCTACACCAAGCGCTTCGAGCCGAAGGACAAGTGACCGCGATGGACAAGACACGTCTCTGGATCATCGGTTCGGTGCTGGCGATGGTCGTCGTTGCCGCCCTCGGTTGGGTGCTCGGAATCCAGCCGCAACTCGATCAGTCGGCAGCAGCCGACGCGCAGACGCTTCTGGTGGAGGGCACCAACACCGCCAGTCAGGGCACGCTGAACAAGCTCAGGAAGGACAGCGAGGCGCTGCCCCAGCTGAAGTCGCAGCTCGACGCGCTCGGACTCGCGATCCCCGCGCAGTCCGACACGCCGGCCTTCATGGACGAGCTCAACTCCCTTGCCGCGGCCAACGGGCTGACGATCACCGTCTCTCAGATCACCGACGGGCAGGGATTCGTCCCTCCGGCCAACCCCGCGGCTCCGGCTCCCGCGGCAACGACCACGGGGAGCGGGTCGACCGCCACGCCGACACCGTCACCGACCCCCACGCCGACGGCCGCACCCACGGCGGTGCCCGGGATGCCGCCGGCCGTAAGCGCGCTCGTCACCAAGGACGACTTCACCGTGATCCCGGTCTCGGTGACCGTCCGTGGCGACTACCCGAACATCGTGGCGTTCGCCGCCGCCGCGCAGAAGGGACAGCGGCTCTTCTTGGTGAACGGCATCGATGTCGGACCCGCCGCCAACGGTCCGGGCTTCGACGGCAAGGTGAGCGGATTCATCTACGTGCTGAAGTCGGGGACGCAGGCCGCTCCGGCGAAGTAGTTCCGTCCGGTCGCACGGCCCGCCCTCCCTCGCCCCGCCGTACCCCGTTGCTACAGTGGGCACCAGATCACAGGGTGCCCACTGGGGGCGCAGCGAGGAGTGCCAGCATGAGCGACACGACACCGGAACCCGCCGACAAGCGGGATGAAGCGGGGTCGGTCGAACCTGCCACTCCGCCTGCGACCGCGCCGGCCGAGTCGGCCGCCGCCGAGCCCGCGCCGCACGCAGAGTCGGCCGCCGCCGAGCCGGCGCCGGCGTCCGCGGGCGAGCCGCACGACACGGACCCGGAGATGAGTGTGCCGCCGTCGGCGCCGGTGTCCGCCCGAGGCCACCTCAACCGTTCTGCTGACGAAGCGGCGGCGGAGGTCCCCGCCGCCCCCGCCTCCACGCCGCCGACCGCGGCGATCGAGCCGGAGCCCGTGACCTCGTCGCCCGACGACGTCGCGGCGGCCGTCGCGCGCTCCTCCAGCGAGCCCGGCGCCACCGCCGCGGGCGACGCGACCGTCGACACCGCCTCTCCTGCGCAGTCCGCCGCGCCGGTCATCATCGCGGGGGAGGCCGCCCAGCAGGCGTCCGCCCAGCAGCAGGCGCCTCAGCCGGCCGCCGCCCCGCAGGGCGAGCCCACCGCCGCGGCCGCTCCGGCTGCGCAGACCCCGCCGCCGTTCATCCCCCAGCCGGTCGCGCCGATCTTCCTGCAGCGCCCAGAGCCGCCCAAGCGCAAGAGCAATCGCGGCGTCGGCATCCTCATCGCCCTGGTCGGCACTGTCGCGTTCGCCGTGCTCTGGGCCGTCGCGGTGGTCGTCGTCGGCGCGATGCTGACGCCGAGCAGCGAGTTCCTGCCGGTGCTCACCCAGTACTTCACGACACAGCTCGCCGGCTGGGCGCCGATCGTGGCGTTCTTCGTCGGGATGGTCGTGCTCATCCAGATAATCAACCGGGCGCGCTGGTGGGCGTACATCCTCGGCGGCCTGGTCGTCGCGGTCTTCGTCTACCTCGTCTACATCGGCGCCGAGCTCTCGGACGCGCACTACCTGTCGCGCAACGCGGAGGAGCAGGCGCTCATCCTCAGCCGCGTCTGGGTGAACCCGTTCGCGGTCCTCGCCGGTGTCATCGCCCGGGAGATGTCGGTCTGGACGGGAGCGTGGCTCGCCGCGCGGGGACGCAAGCTGAAGGCGCGCAACGCGGAGGCGCAGGCCGACTACGAGCAGCAGCTCGCCGACGCCCAGAACCAGGCCGCCAACGCGTACGCTCAGGGGTACTGACCGACCGTACCCATCCGCTTTCGAGGGGGCTCCCATGCGTGAGGAGCGTTCCTACGCCATCGTCGTCGCCTGCTTCGCCGACGTCCTCTACCTGGCCGTCCTCGTCGCGGCGTTCGGGCTGATCTCGCTCGGGACGGACACCGAGGTGATCCCCGACCCGGCCGCCGGGCCGCTGGTCGGGCCGATCATGACGGGCGTGGCTGTGGCCGTGCTCCTCGTCCTCCTGATCCTGACCGGGATCCGCGTGCCGGGCGATCAGCAGCGCATCGCGCCGCTCAACGCGCTCGGCGCCGGCGTCGCGTGCTACCTCGCCTACTGCCTGACCGGGGGAGTGGCGGGCGCGCTCGCCACCGGTGACGTCCTGCACTTCGTGCTGTTCGCCGCCGGGCAGCTCGGCAGCCTCTACGCCATCGCCGCCGGCGCCGCGGCCGTCCTGATCATGCTGCTCTACCAGCTCGTCCTCGTCGGCCGCTTCCGGCAGCGCGGGAGGCCGCGCTGGCCGTGGGAGCGGCCCGGCGACGAGTAGCGCTGCGAGTAGCGCTGCGAGTAACGCTGCGAGTAGCGCGCAGGGTGACCCGAACGGGTGGACGCGGCAGTCCACCCCCGGTCGATACACTGCGGGAACCCGACAGAGAGGTTCCGATGTCCGACGCTCCAGCCTCTGCCCTCCCGGACGACGACACCCTCTTCACACCGGCCCCCGTTCCCGCCGAACCCCGGCGCTCGCACGCGGGCCGCTGGATCCTCGCCCTCATCGCCGCGGTCACCCTCCTGGTCACCGCCGTGGGCGTCACCGTCTCGCTGTCGGCGGTCGTCGCGATCCAGAACCTCCCGCGCACGCTGGTCGCGCAGTACCTGGGCGAGCTCGAGCACGGCCGGGCGGAGGCGGCGATGAAGCTGGCCGGAATCCACGCCAACAGCGGGGACGTGCTGCTCAACGACGCCGCGTACTCCCGGATCACCGACCGCGTCAGCTCCTTCACCGTGCAGTCCCCGGTCACCCGCGGCGCCACCACGACCGTGCAGGCGCAGATCACGCAGGGCGATCACACGTACAACCGCTCGTTCGTCGTGGAGCAGGAGGGAGGCCTCCCCGGGCTCCCGTTCTGGCGCCTCGGCCGCATCGAGCCCGACACCGTCGACCTCATGGTCGAGGGCCCGGCGGGCATCCAGTACGCGGTCGCCGGCGTGAAGCCGCAGAACATGCCGCTCGCCACCGACGTCACCCTCCGCGCGCTGCCCGGCACGTACCCGGTGGAGCTCGTCTCGAAAAGCGCGAACTTCGACGTCCCCATGAGCGCGATCACCAGCACTCCCGCCGGCAGCGCCGCCTCACCCACGGTGTTCACCGCCCGACTCTCCGACGGCGGCCAGGCGGCGGCGCGCACCGCGATCAACACCTGGCTGGACGGGTGCGTCGCCTCGCACGACGCCGTGCCGGCCAACTGCCCGTTCGGCACCTACGCGGACAGCGCCGCCGACGACATCAGCAACGTGAGCTGGCAGCTCCACACCCGGCCGGACGTCACGATCGACCCGGTGTGGACGACGGGCGGCTGGACGGTCGACAGCACGTCGGGCAGCATCTCGGCGGAGGCGACACTGACCCGCAGGTCCGACGGCGCGACCGGCCAGGGCTACACCGACCCGTGGAGCTTCGACTTCCGCGGCATCCTGACCTTCGACGGCGGCGGCGGCGGCGCGCTCTTCACCCCGTTGATCGCGAACGACGGGCCTCCCGCGCAGGCAGGCGCGTGAGGCCGCTCCGCACCCGTTCGATCACGGCCACCGGGATCATCCCGACGAGCCACGGCAGGTCCTGGAGCAGATAGCGCCTCACCAGGCGCGACGGGTCCTGTCCCATCCGCCACACCCACTCCAGCCCGAGCCGGCGCATCAGGTGCGGCGCGCGCGGGAAGTGCCCGGTGTTCATCTGCGCGGCAGCCCCGGCCCCGATGAAGACGATGCTCTCGGGATGCCTCGCCCGCAGCTCCAGGATCAGGCGCTCCTGCTTCGGGAAGCCCAGGCAGACGAACAGCACGTCCGGCCGCACCCGCTCGATGAACGCGCTCGCGGCGTCGATCAGTGCCGAGCTGCCCGGCTCGGCGAACGGGAGAGCGGCTCCGTGGACGTGCGCGTGGCCGCGCGCACGGTAGAACGCCTCCGCCTCGGCCGCGTGCGCCCCGACGATGCCGACGCGCAGGTCGGCCGCGGCCGGGTGCTCGATGACCGCGTTCATCAGGTCGGTCCCGGTGACGCGGGGGAACCGGCCCTTGCCCGCGATCCGCAGCAGCCAGGTGAGCGGGACGCCGTCGACGGTCCAGAAGGAGGTCTGCTCCTCGAGCTCGGGGAGGCCGACCGTGCGCAGGTGGCGCGAGATCGAGACGTTCGAGGTGACGACGATCCCGCCGTCCGCGCGGGCGAGGTCGATGACGTGGCGGCTGGACTCGTCGAGGTCCGCCCGGTCGAGCTGGAGGCCGCCCAGGACGGCGCGTTCGAAGGTCTGCATCCGCAAAGATTGACATATATATAGTGGATGCCAGGCTCGGGGCGGCGCGAGCGGCAGCCGCTGCGGCGCATCGTGGCGCCGATGATCACCCCGGACTTCACCGGGCGCGTCTGTCGCGCACCCGACGACGCTCCACCCTTTCGCTGTGCGCGGACAGCCCGGTAGCACGCCCTCGCTCATTTGACCGCCCACCGCGCGGACGATAGTATTTATCGGGTGTGCGCTCTGACGCGCGCTTGTTGTGTGCTCGCGAGAGCCGACACCGAGCGGGCCGGCACGTACTCATCCGATGGGCGGAGAGACCGCACGGAATCACCGCCCCCACGGCATATCGGCCATCGGTCCGATACTCCCCAACTCCTCGATCGCCTGCGAAGCGGGTCGCTCGGGGTGCGGGGAAAAAAGCGACAACTGTCACCGTGCAGTCCATATAAGGAGAAGTTCAGTGCCAACCATTCAGCAGTTGGTTCGGAAGGGCCGGACGCCGAAGGTCACCAAGACCAAGGCTCCCGCCCTGAAGTCCAACCCCCAGCAGCGCGGCGTGTGCACCCGTGTCTACACCACCACCCCCAAGAAGCCGAACTCCGCGCTCCGCAAGGTCGCGCGCGTCAAGCTCTCGAACGGGACCGAGGTCACCGCGTACATCCCCGGTGAGGGCCACAACCTGCAGGAGCACTCGATGGTGCTCGTCCGCGGCGGCCGTGTGAAGGACCTGCCCGGCGTCCGCTACAAGATCGTCCGTGGCGCGCTCGACACCCAGGCCGTCAAGAACCGCAAGCAGGCTCGCAGCCGCTACGGCGCGAAGATGGAGAAGAAGTAATGCCTCGCAAGGGTCCCGCTCCGAAGCGCCCCGTCGTCGCCGACCCGGTGTACGGCGCGCCGGTCGTCAGCCAGCTCGTCAACAAGATCCTCCTCGACGGCAAGAAGGGCCTCGCCGAGCGCATCGTCTACGACGCGCTCGAGGGCGTCTCGACCAAGTCCGGCCAGGACGCGGTCGTCCTCCTCAAGAAGGCGCTCGACAACATCCGCCCGACCCTCGAGGTCCGCAGCCGCCGCGTCGGTGGCTCGACCTACCAGGTCCCGGTCGAGGTCAAGCCGCACCGCGCGAACACCCTCGCGCTGCGCTGGCTCACCAGCTACGCCAAGGGCCGTCGCGAGAAGACGATGACCGAGCGTCTCACCAACGAGATCCTCGACGCCTCCAACGGTCTGGGCGCCGCTGTCAAGCGCCGCGAGGACACGCACAAGATGGCCGAGTCGAACAAGGCCTTCGCCCACTACCGCTGGTAACACTTTTCGTCGTCCGGGCGTTGCACTCGTAGGAGTGCCACGCCCGGGCGGCACCCCTTCCACTTTCTACTTTTCGGAGGAATCCCTGTGGCACAGGACGTGCTCACCGACCTCAACAAGGTCCGCAACATCGGCATCATGGCCCACATCGATGCCGGCAAGACCACCACGACCGAGCGCATCCTGTTCTACACGGGCGTCAACCACAAGATCGGTGAGACGCACGACGGCGCCTCGACCACCGACTGGATGGAGCAGGAGAAGGAGCGCGGCATCACCATCACGTCCGCCGCGGTCACCTGCTTCTGGAACAAGAACCAGATCAACATCATCGACACCCCGGGTCACGTCGACTTCACGGTCGAGGTGGAGCGCTCGCTCCGCGTCCTCGACGGTGCCGTCGCCGTCTTCGACGCGAAGGAGGGCGTCGAGCCCCAGTCGGAGACCGTGTGGCGTCAGGCCGACAAGTACATCGTTCCGCGCATCTGCTTCGTCAACAAGATGGACAAGCTGGGCGCCGACTTCTACTTCACCGTCGACACCATCGTCTCCCGCCTCGGCGCCAAGCCGCTGGTGATGCAGCTCCCGATCGGCGCGGAGTCCGACTTCGTCGGCGTCGTCGACCTGGTCGAGATGCGCGCGCTGGTCTGGCCCGGCGACGCCAAGGGCGACGTGACCATGGGCGCCAAGTACGAGGTCCAGGAGATCCCCGCCGACCTTCAGGAGAAGGCCGAGGAGTACCGCAACCGTCTCCTCGAGACCGTCGCCGAGACCGACGACGCGCTGCTCGAGAAGTTCTTCGCCGGCGAAGAGATCACCATCCCGGAGATCAAGGCCGCCATCCGCAAGCTCACGGTCAACAACGAGATCTACCCGGTCCTCTGCGGCTCCGCGTTCAAGAACCGCGGTGTGCAGCCGATGCTCGACGCCGTGATCGACTACCTCCCGTCGCCGCTCGACGTGCCCGCCATCGAGGCGCACAACCCGCGCGACGAGGAGCAGGTCATCCTGCGCCACGCCGACGCCACCGAGCCGTTCTCTGCGCTCGCGTTCAAGGTCGCCGTGCACCCGTTCTTCGGTCGCCTGACCTACGTCCGCGTGTACTCGGGCCGCGTCGACTCCGGAGCCGGTGTCGTGAACTCGACCAAGGGCAAGAAGGAGCGCATCGGCAAGATCTTCCAGATGCACGCCAACAAGGAGAACCCGGTCGACTTCGTCACCGCCGGCAACATCTACGCGGTGATCGGCCTCAAGGACACCACCACCGGTGACACCCTGAGCGACCCGGACCACCAGGTCGTCCTCGAGTCGATGACCTTCCCGGAGCCCGTCATCGAGGTCGCCATCGAGCCGAAGACCAAGGCCGACCAGGAGAAGCTCGGCACGGCCATCCAGAAGCTCGCCGAAGAGGACCCGACGTTCCGCACCGAGCAGAACCAGGAGACCGGTCAGACGGTCATCAAGGGCATGGGCGAGCTGCACCTCGACATCCTCGTGGACCGCATGAAGCGCGAGTTCAACGTCGAGGCCAACGTCGGCAAGCCGCAGGTGGCTTACCGCGAGACCCTCCGCCGCACGGTGGAGAAGTACGACTACACCCACAAGAAGCAGACCGGTGGTTCCGGTCAGTTCGCTAAGGTGCAGATCACCCTGGAGCCGCTCGAGGTGACCCCGGAGACCTCGTACGAGTTCGTGAACGCCGTCACCGGCGGTCGCGTCCCGCGCGAGTACATCCCCTCGGTCGACGCGGGCATCCAGGACGCGATGCAGGTCGGCGTGCTCGCCGGCTTCCCGACGGTGGGTGTCAAGGCGATCCTCGTCGACGGTGCCTCGCACGACGTCGACTCCTCGGAGATGGCGTTCAAGATCGCCGGCTCGATGGCCTACAAGGAGGCTGCGCGCAAGGCGAACCCGGTGCTCCTCGAGCCGCTCATGGCGGTCGAGGTGCGTACGCCGGAGGAGTACATGGGCGACGTCATCGGCGACCTCAACTCCCGCCGTGGACAGATCCAGTCCATGGAGGACGCGAGCGGCGTCAAGGTCGTCCGCGCCAACGTCCCGCTGTCCGAGATGTTCGGCTACATCGGCGACCTGAGGTCCAAGACCTCTGGCCGTGCGGTGTACTCGATGCAGTTCGACAGCTACGCGGAGGTCCCGAAGGCTGTGGCCGACGAGATCGTCCAGAAGAGCAAGGGCGAGTGACCTCGGTCACTGCTCTCAGGCAACATCCCGTAACATAAGAAACCAATCCCGTAGGCCCTCCGGTCGAAATCCGTCGACCGGGGTGTCTGCACGAGAGTCCTGAGGAGGACCACAGTGGCTAAGGCCAAGTTCGAGCGGACTAAGCCGCACGTGAACATCGGAACCATCGGTCACGTCGACCACGGCAAGACGACGCTCACCGCGGCGATCTCCAAGGTGCTTGCTGACAAGTACCCGTCGGCGACCAACGTGCAGCGCGACTTCGCGTCGATCGACTCGGCTCCGGAAGAGCGTCAGCGTGGTATCACGATCAACATCTCGCACGTCGAGTACGAGACCCCGAAGCGTCACTACGCGCATGTCGACGCCCCGGGTCACGCCGACTACATCAAGAACATGATCACCGGTGCGGCCCAGATGGACGGCGCGATCCTCGTGGTCGCCGCCACCGACGGCCCGATGGCTCAGACCCGCGAGCACGTGCTGCTGGCCAAGCAGGTCGGCGTTCCGTACCTGCTCGTCGCGCTGAACAAGTCCGACATGGTCGACGACGAGGAGATCCTGGAGCTCGTCGAGCTCGAGGTCCGCGAGCTGCTCTCCAGCCAGGACTTCGACGGCGACAACGCCCCGGTCGTGCGCGTCTCGGGCCTCAAGGCTCTCGAGGGCGACGAGAAGTGGGTCCAGTCGGTCCTCGACCTCATGGACGCCGTCGACGAGTCCATCCCGGACCCGGTGCGCGACAAGGACAAGCCGTTCCTGATGCCGATCGAGGACGTCTTCACGATCACCGGTCGTGGCACCGTCGTCACCGGTCGCGCCGAGCGTGGCACCCTCGCCATCAACTCCGAGGTCGAGATCGTCGGCATCCGCCCGACGCAGAAGACCACGGTCACTGGTATCGAGATGTTCCACAAGCAGCTCGACGAGGCCTGGGCCGGCGAGAACTGTGGTCTGCTCCTCCGCGGCACCAAGCGCGAGGACGTGGAGCGCGGCCAGGTCGTCGTGAAGCCGGGTTCGGTCACGCCGCACACCAACTTCGAGGGCACTGCCTACATCCTCTCGAAGGAGGAGGGTGGCCGTCACAACCCCTTCTACACGAACTACCGCCCGCAGTTCTACTTCCGTACCACCGACGTCACCGGCGTCATCTCGCTGCCCGAGGGCACCGAGATGGTCATGCCCGGCGACACCACCGACATGTCGGTCGAGCTGATCCAGCCGATCGCCATGGAGGAGGGCCTCGGCTTCGCCATCCGTGAGGGTGGCCGCACCGTTGGCGCCGGTACGGTGACCAAGATCAACAAGTAAGTCCCCGCCCGGTCCACCGGGCAGGCATTTCGGCTGAGGGCCGGACCCGCAAGGGTCCGGCCCTTCGTCGTTTGGTGGAGTGGAAGAGATGTGATAAATATTGGTGGCCCCATCTAACACCTAAGGTGATCACGCATGCCCCCGCACCCTTTCCGCGCCCGTACCCGCTCCCTTTCGACCCGTCTCGTCGCCGCAGTCGGAGGTCTCGCCCTCGTCGCGGCGCCGCTCACCCTCGCCGGGCCGGCCGCCCTGGCCGACCCGGCTCAAACGGTGACAGACGGGACGGCGTCCCCCGTCGAGTCCTTCGTCGCGCAGCTCGTCGGCGAGGGCGTCACCACCTCGGGCATCCGTTTCACCGGCGACCCGCGCGCGATCGGCTCCTTCGCCGGGATGGACGCGCTCGGTCTCGCGTCGGGCGTCGCGCTCAGCACCGGTCGGGTCGCGGAGATCCCCGGCCCTCACGGGCACAGCCTGTCGACGCGGCTGGGCACTCCGGGAGACGAGGACGCCACCGCCCTGGCGGGCGCGCGGACCCGGGACGCGGCCGTCCTGGAGTTCGATGTCGTGCCGACCTCGACCTCCCTCTCGATCGACTACGTGTTCGGCTCGGCCGAGTACAACGACTGGGTCGGCAAAGGCTTCAACGACGTGTTCGGCTTCTTCGTCAACGGCGCGAACTGCGCGGTGATCGGGGAGGCGCCCGTCAGCGTCGACTCCGTGAACGCGGGCAGCAACGCGGACCTGTTCGTGGACAACACGGCCGGTTCGGTCGACACGGCGCTCAACGGCTTCACCGTACCGCTGCGCTGCGTCGCTCCGGTGTCGCCGCACGAGCAGAACCACGTCAAGCTCGTGATCGCGGATGTCTCGGACGCGATCCTCGACTCGGTCGTGCTCCTGGCCGCGGGCGGCGTCGTGTCGAACGCTCCGCCGACGGCGGCCGATGTCGCGTTCACCCTGTCGGCGGGGTCGTCGGCCTCCGTGGAGTTCCCCGGCACGGACCCGGACGGCGACGAGCTGACGTACGCGGTCGTCTCCGAGCCGGCCCACGGCACGCCGGTCGAGCGGCTCCGGCGGCGTCTACACCCCCGACGCGGGCTTCTCCGGGGCCGATGCGTTCGAGTACACCGTCAGCGACGGTCACTCCACCGCCGGCCCGTACCGGGTGGACATCGAGGTGGTCGAGGACGCCTCGCTCACGCCGACCGTCCGCGACCTGCGTTACACCGCGTTCGCGGGGGAGGACACGCCGATCAGCCTGGTGGCCTCCGCTGCGGACGGTTCTGTTCCGGACGAGAAGTCTGTCCGGATCGACGTCGTGGCCGAGCCGTCCCACGGCGTCCTCAGTGGCGAGGGGGCGCACCGGAGCTACCGGAGCGACCCTGCACACGTCGGAGCCGACGCGTTCGTCTACACCGCCACCGTGGAGGGCCGGACGAGCGCGTCCGCGACCGTGACTCTGGATGTCGTCACCCGGCCGGTGCCGGCCATCACCGGCCGCACTGTTCCGGTCTTCCCGCCCGGACCGGTGTCTGTGACGGAGCGCTCGCGCGCTCTCGCCGGTACCGGATCCTCCGTCGAGATCAGCCCGCTTGCGACTCTGGCGATCGGCGCCGGCGCGGCCGGTGCGGCGGTCCTCGGTCTCGGTCTCCTCCAGCGATCGCGACGCACCCGTTCCTGCGCATGAGGTCGCAGGGGTTTACCTCTCGCCAGGTCGGGCGCAGAATGAGGGCACCGTTTCAACCGAACGGGTCCGTCGACGAAGGGAGAGTGCCTATGGTGAGCATGGACCTCGCAAACCAGACCAAGCCGCTGACCGGAGCACGGACGAAGAGTTCGGAAACCGCCTAGGCGGTCTTGGAACCACGAGAGCGGCGGCGCGAGGCGCCGTTCGGGAGCGGGATCGGCGAACGCCGGTCCCGTTCTCCTGCGTCAGGGGGCCCGCTCCGGTCCCAGACCCAGTTCCGCGAGCCGGGTCTGCGGATCGAGGGTGATTCCCTCCCGGATCAGGAACTCCCGCATCAGATCGACGCGCCGCCCGGTGGCCCAGCGCCAGCGGACCACTCGCAGCCCCGCCGACTCGATCCACCTGTCGCGTTCCGCGCGCGCCGCTAGGGCCCGCCTCACGTCCGGGAAGCGTCGAAGGGCCGGATGCTGCAGCTTCTCGGCCCCGTCCGCCTCGCCCGCGATCCCGAGCTCAGGCCAGCAGAAGTCGAGCCGGTCGGTCACGCCGAACAGGTCCTGCACGCGGAGCTGCAACTCGGGTGGGGGAGCCCCCGCCAGCGCCATCGTCGCCCGGCTGACCGACTCGAGCGGCGACTCGGCACGCCCGTCCGCGAACCGCGCGACCGCGAGAGCGCGGCGCCGCTCCTCCGGATCGGTCAGCGCTCCGGCGGCGTCGACGAGCCCGGCACAGGTCGCGAGCGGGACCCGATCCCCGAACGCGCCCGCATGGAGGGCGTGGTCGGCGAGCACCACGCCCTCCACGAACGACGTCCGCCCCGCCAGTGCCGCCACGGTCTCGGCGACCGGCGTCGCGATGAGCCCTTGTGTGCGCACGGGCGCCACCCCGGCCATCCGCCGATGCGTCACGATCCCGTGGGCGGCGCTCTCAGCGGGTCCCACGGCGACGACATGGATGGTCGCCGGCGGAGGGTTGAGCAAGGGGAGCCCGTGAACGATCGCCGCCGACCAGTACGCGAACACGGGAGGCCTCGCCCGCATCGCGGCGAACAGGTGCAGCCGCTCGACCTGCTCCCTCCGCGACCGCCTCCGATCGATCTGCTGAAGGGTCGCATGGCGCCCGGGTTCGACCGCACGCAGGTGCAGGCGGTGGAGCCGGGCGGAGCTGGAGGCGTCGTGGAGTGCTGTCATGATCCCAGCTTGGCGATGGCAATGCGGCGGCGGGCGGGGCGACGGAAATCTGTGGAAAACGCGTCGCTCTGACGCGGCTGTGGAGGAAGTTCAGACGCCCGTTGACCGCCCGCGACACGCCCGGGTTGCAGCATTGCTCCGCATCTGGCAAACTTGTCTAGTTCAACATTTCGGAACGAGCGCGCTGACGTGCGCTCCGGACGGATCACTGCCAGGCAGTGCATAGCCCACCGCGAGAGTCTTCGGACCGGCGGTCGAGGGGTTAGGCCGCAGGTAGCAGGACATGCTCACAATCGACATCTTCGAAAAGCAGGGATTCCTCTGTGCCTCGAGGCGTGCGGTGAGTTGACAGAAGAATAGTGGCGTTTCCCACGCGTACGTCGCACTGCGTCCAATGCGAGCGCGGTTCGTAAGAGCCGTCTCGTACGACGCCATAACAAGAGAGAGAGTCAGACATGGCGGGACAGAAGATCCGCATTCGGCTTAAGTCGTATGACCACGAGGTCATCGACACCTCGGCGCGCAAGATCGTCGACACGGTGACCCGTGCAGGCGCGACCGTCGTCGGCCCGGTGCCGCTTCCCACCGAGAAGAACGTGGTGTGCGTCATCCGTTCGCCCCACAAGTACAAGGACAGCCGCGAGCACTTCGAGATGCGCACGCACAAGCGGCTGATCGACATCATCGACCCGACGCCGAAGGCCGTCGACTCGCTCATGCGTCTCGACCTGCCCGCCGACGTCAACATCGAGATCAAGCTCTAAGGGGGAGTGCCGCTATGTCCAACATCGACACCAAGACCTCCAAGGGACTCCTCGGCAAGAAGCTCGGCATGACCCAGGTCTGGGACGAGAACAACAAGCTCATCCCCGTGACCGTCATCGAGATCACGCCGAACGTCGTGACCCAGGTCCGCACCCCCGAGGTCGACGGCTACAACGCCGTCCAGATCGCCTACGGCCAGATCGACCCGCGCAAGGTCAACAAGCCGGCCGCCGGCCACTTCGACAAGGCGGGCGTCACGCCGCGCCGTCACCTCACCGAGGTCCGCACCGCTGACGCCGCCGAGTACTCGGCCGGCCAGGAGCTCACCGTGGACGCCACCTTCGAGGCCGGCCAGCTGGTCGACGTCGTCGGCACCTCCAAGGGCAAGGGCTTCGCCGGTGTCATGAAGCGCCACAACTTCAAGGGCGTCTCCGCCTCGCACGGTGCGCACCGCAACCACCGCAAGCCGGGCTCCATCGGCGCCTCCTCGACCCCGAGCCGTGTCTTCAAGGGCATGCGCATGGCCGGTCGTATGGGTGGCGAGCGCGTGACCGTCCTGAACCTCAAGGTCCAGGCCGTCGACGCCGAGAAGGGCCTGCTGCTCGTCAAGGGCGCCGTTCCCGGCGCTCGTGGCCGCATCGTTTTCGTCCGCAACGCAGTGAAGGGGGCCTAAGCAGATGGCTACCTCGATTGACGTCGTCGACCTCAAGGGCAAGAAGGCCGGCTCCATCGAGCTTCCGGACTCCCTGTTCGACGTTCAGACCAACATCCCGCTGATCCACCAGGTCGTGACCGCTCAGCTCGCCGCGGCGCGCCAGGGCACCCACAAGACCAAGGGTCGTGGCGAGGTCTCCGGCGCCGGCCGCAAGCCGTTCAAGCAGAAGGGCACCGGTCGCGCTCGTCAGGGCTCGATCCGCGCTCCTCAGATGACCGGCGGTGGCGTCGTCCACGGACCGAACCCGCGCGACTACTCGCAGCGCACCCCGAAGAAGATGATCGCCGCTGCTCTGCTCGGCGCCCTCTCGGACCGCGCCCGCGGCAGCCGCCTCCACGCCGTGCAGGCGTTCACGACCGGCGAGGTCCCCTCGACCAAGGCCGTCGTGGAGCTGCTCAACGGCGTCGCGACCTCCCGCCACGTCCTCGTGGTGCTGGAGCGCGACGACGAGCTCGCTTTCAAGAGCGTGCGCAACGTCCCGTCCGTGCACGTGCTGACCTACGACCAGCTGAACGCCTACGACGTCCTGGTGAGCGACGACATCGTCTTCTCGCAGGCCGCGCTCGAGGGCTTCATCTCGTCCAAGACCCAGAAGGAAGAGGTGAACGCGTAATGGCCGCCGTCAACAAGGACCCGCGCGACATCATCATCGCCCCGGTCGTCTCCGAGAAGAGCTACGGCCTGATCGACGAAGGCAAGTACACCTTCATCGTCGACCCGCGTTCGAACAAGACCGAGATCAAGCTCGCCATCGAGTCGATCTTCAAGGTCGAGGTCGCGTCGATCAACACCCTGAACCGTCAGGGCAAGACCCGCCGCACCAAGTTCGGCACCGGCAAGCGCAAGGACACCAAGCGTGCCATCGTCACGCTGAAGTCCGGTTCCATCGACATCTTCACGGCCGTCGGCTAAGCGAAGGACTAGAGGAAGACAGACATGGCTATTCGTAACTACAAGCCCACGACCCCCGGTCGTCGCGGCTCCTCGGTCGCCGACTTCGCCGAGATCACCCGCTCGACGCCGGAGAAGTCCCTTCTCCGTCCGCTGTCGAAGACCGGTGGCCGCAACAACCAGGGCCGCATCACGACCCGTCACATCGGTGGTGGCCACAAGCGCCAGTACCGCGTGATCGACTTCCGTCGCAACGACAAGGACGGCGTCAACGCCAAGGTCGCGCACATCGAGTACGACCCCAACCGCACCGCGCGCATCGCGCTGCTCCACTTCGTGGACGGCACCAAGCGCTACATCCTGGCTCCGGCCGGGCTGAAGCAGGGCGACGTGATCGAGTCGGGCGCCGGCTCGGACATCAAGCCGGGCAACAACCTGCCGCTGCGCAACATCCCGACCGGTACCGTCGTGCACGCCATCGAGCTGAAGCCGGGCGGTGGCGCCAAGATGGCCCGCTCCGCCGGCGCCTCGGTGCGTCTCGTCGCGAAGGACGGCCCCTACGCCCAGCTCCGCCTGCCCTCTGGCGAGGTCCGCAACGTCGACGTCCGCTGCCGCGCGACGATCGGCGAGGTCGGCAACGCCGAGCAGTCGAACATCAACTGGGGCAAGGCCGGCCGTATGCGCTGGAAGGGCGTCCGCCCGACCGTCCGCGGTGTCGCCATGAACCCCATCGACCACCCGCACGGTGGTGGTGAGGGCAAGACCTCCGGTGGTCGCCACCCGGTCAGCCCGTGGGGTCAGAAGGAAGGCCGCACGCGCCACCCCAACAAGGAAAGCGACAAGCTCATCGTCCGCCGTCGTAACGCCGGCAAGAAGCGTAAGTAGGAGTTCGAGAAGATGCCACGCAGTCTCAAGAAGGGCCCCTTCGTCGACGAGCACCTGTTTCGCAAGGTGGTCGCCGCTAACGAGGCCAACAGCAAGAACGTGATCAAGACCTGGTCGCGCCGCTCGATGATCGTCCCGGCCATGCTGGGTCACACCATCGCGGTGCACGACGGTCGCAAGCACATCCCGGTGTTCGTCACCGAGACCATGGTCGGTCACAAGCTGGGCGAGTTCGCGCCCACGCGTACCTTCCGTGGTCACGTGAAGGACGACAAGAAGGGTCGCCGCCGCTAACGCGGTGGCGTAAGGAGGAGAGAAATGGTGGAGTCGATCGCACGCGTGCGTCACATCCGCGTCACCCCCATGAAGGCCCGCCGCGTCGTCAACCTGATCCGCGGCAAGCAGGCCCAGGAGGCCCTGGCCATCCTGAAGTTCGCCCCGCAGAGCGCGAGCGAGCCGGTCTACAAGCTCGTCGCCTCGGCGATCGCCAACGCGCGTGTCAAGGCCGACCAGAGCAACACCTACCTGGACGAGCAGGACCTGTACGTGAGCAAGGCCTTCGTGGACGAGGGCACCACGCTCAAGCGGTTCCAGCCGCGCGCACAGGGTCGGGCCTTCCGGATCAACAAGCGCACCAGCCACATCACGATCGTCCTCGCGACGCCGGACGAGGCTGAGGTTGCGAACGCTACGAAGAAGGCGAGCAAGTAATGGGCCAGAAAGTCAACCCGTACGGCTTCCGTCTGGGAATCACGACCGACCACGTGTCGCGCTGGTTCTCCGACAGCACGAAGAAGGGTCAGCGTTACAGCGACTACCTCGCTGAGGACGTCAAGATCCGCACGCTGCTGAAGACCTCGCTCGACCGCGCGGGCGTGTCCCGCATCGAGATCGAGCGCACCCGCGACCGCGTCCGCGTCGACATCCACACCGCCCGTCCGGGCATCGTGATCGGTCGTCGTGGCGCCGAGGCCGAGCGCATCCGCTCCGACCTCGAGAAGCTCTCGGGCAAGCAGATTCAGCTGAACATCCTCGAGGTCAAGAACCCCGAGGCCGACGCTCAGCTCGTCGCCCAGGGCATCGCCGAGCAGCTCGCCGCCCGCGTGGCCTTCCGCCGCGCGATGCGCAAGGGCCTGCAGGGCGCTCAGCGCGCCGGCGCCAAGGGTGTCCGCATCCAGGTGTCGGGCCGCCTCGGCGGCGCCGAGATGAGCCGCTCGGAGTTCTACCGCGAGGGTCGTGTGCCGCTGCACACGCTCCGCGCCAACATCGACTACGGCTTCTACGAGGCCAAGACCACCTTCGGTCGCATCGGTGTCAAGGTGTGGATCTACAAGGGCGACATCACGAACAAGGAGCTTGCCCGCGAGCAGGCCAACCAGAAGCCGTCGCGCGAGCGCAACGACCGTGACCGTGGTCCGCGTCGCGGCGGTGGCCGGGGCAACGCCCCCGCCGCCGAGACCGCGCCGGCCGCAGCAGGAGTTGAGGCATAACCATGTTGATCCCACGCAGAGTCAAGCACCGCAAGCAGCACCACCCCGGCCGTAGCGGCCAGGCGACCGGTGGCACGAAGGTCTCCTTCGGCGAGTTCGGCATCCAGGCCTTGACCCCCGCTTATGTGACCAACCGTCAGATCGAGTCCGCTCGTATCGCCATGACGCGTCACATCAAGCGTGGCGGCAAGGTGTGGATCAACATCTACCCGGACCGTCCGCTCACGAAGAAGCCTGCCGAGACCCGAATGGGTTCCGGTAAGGGTTCCCCCGAGTGGTGGGTCGCGAACGTCAAGCCGGGTCGGGTCCTCTTCGAGGTCTCCGGCGTCTCCGAGGAACTCGCTCGTGAGGCAATGACCCGTGCAATCCACAAGCTGCCCCTCAAGGCACGCATCATCAAGCGCGAGGAGGGCGACGCGTAATGGCGATCGGCACCAAGGAGCTCGCTCCCAGCGAGCTCGACACCTTTGAAGACGAGCGTCTGATCGACGAGCTGAAGAAGGCCAAGGAAGAGCTGTTCAACCTGCGCTTCCAGTCGGCCACCGGTCAGCTCGAGAGCCACGGCCGCCTGCGTGCGGTCAAGCGCGACATCGCTCGTATCTACACCGTGATCCGCGAGCGCGAGCTCGGGATCCGGGCGACCCCGGCCCCGGCCGACGTGACGCCCGCCAAGGCAGAGAAGAAGAGCAAGGCGAAGAAGGAGGCCGCTGAGGCCCCCGAGGTCGCCGAGACCGAGACTGAGGAGGCCAAGTAATGGCTGAGACCACCAAGGCTGCGGCCGCGGAGTCGGCGGCCGACGAGGCCCTCGCCCGTGGTTACCGCAAGGCCCGTCGCGGGTACGTCGTCAGCGACAAGATGGACAAGACCATCGTCGTCGAGGTCGAAGACCGCGTGAAGCACCCCCTGTACGGCAAGGTCCTCCGCCGCACCTCCAAGGTGAAGGCGCACGACGAGAACAACAGCGCCGGCATCGGCGACCTCGTTCTCATCAACGAGACCCGTCCGCTGAGCGCCTCCAAGCGGTGGCGCCTGGTTGAGATTCTGGAGAAGGCCAAGTGATTCAGCAGGAATCCCGACTCAAGGTCGCCGACAACACCGGCGCCAAGGAGCTTCTCACCATCCGCGTCCTCGGCGGCTCCAGCCGTCGCTACGCCGGCCTGGGTGACGTCATCGTCGCCACGGTCAAGGACGCGATCCCCGGCGGCAACGTCAAGAAGGGCGATGTCGTCAAGGCGGTCGTCGTGCGCGTGCGGAAGAACACCCGCCGCCCGGACGGCTCCTACATCAAGTTCGACGAGAACGCCGCCGTGATCCTGAAGAACGACGGTGACCCCCGCGGCACCCGTATCTTCGGCCCGGTCGGCCGTGAGCTTCGCGACAAGAAGTTCATGAAGATCATCTCGCTGGCCCCGGAGGTGCTGTAAGCATGGCGAACATCAAGAAGGGCGACCTGGTCCAGGTCATCACGGGCCGCTCGCAGGCCCGCGGTGGTGACCGCGGCAAGCAGGGTCGTGTCATCGAGGTCCTCGTGGAGAAGAACCGCGTGATCGTCGAGGGCGTCAACTTCGTGACCAAGCACGTGCGCGTCGGACAGACGCAGCGTGGCACGAAGACCGGCGGCATCGAGACGCACGAGGCTTCGATCCACGTCTCCAACGTGGCGCTCGTCGACCCCGAGACCAAGAAGCCGACCCGCGTCGGCTTCCGCAACGAGACCGTTACGAAGGACGGCGTCACCAAGACGGTCCGCGTTCGTTACGCCAAGAAGTCTGGTAAGGACCTGTAATGACGGACACTGCAACGAGTGCTGGCAAAATCCAGCCTCGCCTGAAGCAGAAGTACAAGACCGAGATCTCCGCTCAGCTCAAGGGCGACTTCGGCTTCACGAACGTGCACCAGGTGCCCGGCCTCGTGAAGATCGTCGTCAACATGGGTGTCGGCGAGGCTGCTCGTGACGGCAAGGTGATCGACGGTGCGATCAACGACCTCACCCTGATCACCGGCCAGAAGCCGCAGGTCACCAAGGCCCGCAAGTCCATCGCGCAGTTCAAGCTGCGCGAGGGCCAGCCGATCGGCGCGCACGTCACGCTGCGCGGCGACCGCATGTGGGAGTTCCTCGACCGCCTGCTCTCGCTCGCGCTGCCCCGTATCCGGGACTTCCGCGGCCTGAGCGACAAGCAGTTCGACGGCAACGGCAACTACACGTTCGGTCTCACGGAGCAGTCGATGTTCCACGAGATCAACCAGGACCGGATCGACCGCGTCCGGGGTATGGACATCACGGTCGTGACGACCGCGAAGAACGACGCGGAGGGCCGCGCGCTGCTCAAGCAGCTCGGCTTCCCGTTCCGTTCGAACGAGGCGAGCAACTAGACCTAGTAGTCTTGTCTCTTTGTGGGCCGGCCGCCCGGCCGGCCCACTTCCACCACAGGTCGTCAGTCGTGTAACGGCTGCACGAAACCTGGTGAACAAAGGAAAAATCGCAATGACGATGACAGATCCGGTCGCAGACATGCTGACCAGACTGCGCAACGCGAACTCGGCGCACCACGACACCGTGTCGATGCCGCACTCCAAGCTCAAGTCCCACATCGCCGAGATCCTCACCTCCGAGGGCTACATCTCCGGCTGGGAGGTCTCCGACGCCCGTGTCGGCCAGACCCTGACGCTCAACCTCAAGTTCGGTCCGAACCGTGAGCGTTCCATCGCAGGCATCAAGCGTGTCTCCAAGCCCGGCCTCCGCGTTTACGCGAAGTCGACGGAGCTCCCCAAGGTCCTCGGCGGCCTCGGTGTCGCGATCCTGTCCACCTCCTCGGGGCTCCTCACGGACCGCCAGGCTGAGAAGAAGGGCGTGGGTGGGGAAGTCCTCGCCTACGTGTGGTGACCCTGCCATGTCGCGTATCGGAAGACTGCCCATCGAGATCCCCGCTGGGGTCGATGTGAAGATCGACGGCCAGACCGTCACCGTCAAGGGCCCGAAGGGCGAGCTCACGCTCACCGTCGCGAGCCCCATCGAGGCGAAGCTGGAGGAGGGCCAGGTCCTGGTCACCCGTCCGGACGACGAGCGCGCTTCGCGCTCGCTCCACGGCCTCACCCGCACGCTCATCAACAACAACATCATCGGCGTCACCGAGGGCTACTCCAAGGGCCTCGAGATCGTCGGCACCGGTTACCGCGTGGCCCAGAAGGGCGCGGGCGTCGAGTTCGCGCTCGGCTTCTCGCACCCGGTCAACGTCGAGCCGCCGGCCGGCATCACCTTCACGGTCGAGGGCAACAACAAGGTGACCGTGAGCGGGATCGACAAGCAGGCTGTCGGCGAGGTCGCTGCGAACATCCGCAAGATCCGCAAGCCCGAGCCGTACAAGGGCAAGGGTGTGCGTTACGCCGGCGAGGTCGTTCGTCGCAAGGCCGGAAAGGCTGGTAAGTAATCATGGCTCTGGGTACCAGAGGAAAGAGCAAGGCAGCCGCTCGCGGCCGTCGTCACACCCGACTTCGCAAGAAGGTCGTGGGCACCGAGGTCCGTCCTCGCCTGGTCGTCACCCGTTCGGCCCGCCACGTCTTCGTGCAGATCGTCGACGACGCCAAGGGCCACACGCTGGCCTCCGCGTCGACCATGGAGACCGACCTGCGCGGCTTCGACGGTGACAAGACCGCCAAGGCCCGCAAGGTGGGCGAGCTCGTCGCCGAGCGCGCGAAGAGCGCCGGTGTCGAGGCCGTGGTCTTCGACCGTGGCGGCAGCAAGTACGCCGGTCGCGTTGCGGCCGTCGCCGAAGGCGCTCGTGAAGGTGGGCTGAACCTGTGAGCGACGAGAACAACAAGGAGCAGACCGTGGCCGCTGAGGTAACGGAGACCGCGCAGCCGGTCGAGACCGCTGCGTCGACCGACAACAACCGCGAGCGCGAGCCGCGCCGCGGTGGCCGGGAGCGCAACCCCAACCGCGATCGCGGCAGCCGGGACGCCGACAAGAGCCAGTTCCTGGAGCGCGTCGTCACCATCAACCGCGTCTCCAAGGTCGTGAAGGGTGGTCGTCGCTTCAGCTTCACCGCTCTCGTGGTCGTCGGCGACGGCAACGGCCTGGTGGGCGTCGGCTACGGCAAGGCCCGCGAGGTGCCGCTGGCGATCTCGAAGGGCGTCGAGGAGGCGAAGAAGAACTTCTTCCGCGTCCCGCGCGTCGGCGTCACCATCCCGCACCCGGTGCAGGGTGAGGCCGCTGCCGGCGTCGTCCTCCTGCGTCCGGCCGCCGCCGGTACCGGTGTCATCGCCGGTGGCCCGGTGCGCGCCGTCCTGGAGTGCGCCGGCATCCACGACGTGCTGAGCAAGTCGCTTGGCTCGTCCAACACGATCAACATCGTGCACGCGACCGTCGAGGCGCTGAAGCAGCTCGAGGAGCCCCGCGCCGTCGCAGCTCGCCGTGGTCTCGACTACGACCAGGTCGCGCCCGCGCGCCTGCTGCGTGCCGAGGCCGAGGCGGCCGAGGCCGCTGCTGCCGCCAAGAAGGCAGAGAAGGTAGGTGCCTGATGGCCGCGCGCCTGAAGATCACACAGATCAAGTCGAAAGTGAGCGAGAAGCAGTACCAGCGCGACACGCTGCGCAGTCTGGGACTGAAGCGAATCGGTGACGTCACCGTCCGCGAGGACACCCCGCAGAACCGCGGGTACGTCAACACCGTCGCTCACCTGGTGAAGGTTGAGGAGATCGACTAATGGCTGACGACAAGCCGACCACTGAGGCCGCTGCCGAGAAGCCGGCCGCCAAGAAGAGCACCACCACCAAGGCTGCTGCGAAGCCGGCCGCCGAGAAGAAGGCACCTGCTGCCAAGAAGGCTCCGGCGAAGGCCGCTGCCAACAAGGCCGCCGCCTCCACCAAGGACGAGACCGTCTCCGCCCCGGCGAAGAAGGCCCCGGCCAAGAAGGACGTCGCGGCCCCCCGCGAGCAGGTCCTCAAGGTGCACCACCTCCGTCCCGCCGCGGGCTCCAAGAAGGACAAGACCCGCGTCGGACGCGGTGAGGGTTCCAAGGGCAAGACCGCGGGCCGTGGCACGAAGGGCACCAAGGCCCGCTACCAGGTCCGCCCGGGCTTCCAGGGCGGTCAGCTCCCGTTCCACATGCGTTCGCCGAAGCTGCGCGGGTTCAAGAACCCGTTCCGCGTCGAGTACCAGGTGGTCAACCTCGAGAAGCTTGCCGAGCTGTACCCGGCCGGCGGCGATGTCACCATCTCCGACCTGGTCTCCAAGGGCGCCGTTCGCAAGAACGAGAAGGTCAAGGTTCTCGGTAACGGGGACATTGCGGTTAAGCTGAACGTTGCGGTCGACAAGGTCTCCGGCTCTGCCGAGCAGAAGATCGTCGCCGCTGGTGGCTCCGTCAAGTAGCCGCCCGTAAAGCAGCGCAGTCGGGTGGCCGGGAACTCCGGTCACCCGACTGACTCTTACAGGAAAGCAGGACGCACTTTTGTTTAGCGCCGTCGCGCGGATCTTCCGCACCCCGGACCTCCGCCGGAAGATCTTCTTCACGCTGGGGATCATCGCCCTGTTCCGGCTGGGCTCCTTCATCCCTGCGCCGTTCGTCGACTTCGCCAACGTGCAGACCTGTCTGAACGCCAACCAGGACACCTCGGGGCTCTACTCCCTGGTCAACCTGTTCTCGGGTGGCGCTCTCCTCAAACTCTCGATCTTCGCGCTCGGCATCATGCCGTACATCACCGCGTCGATCATCGTGCAGCTGCTGCGCGTGGTCATCCCGCGCTTCGAGACCCTCTACAAGGAGGGCCAGGCCGGCCAGGCGAAGCTCACGCAGTACACGCGCTATCTCACGATCGCGCTGGGCGTCCTCCAGTCGACGACCCTCATCACCGTCGCCCGCTCCGGCGCCCTCTTCGGCACCACGGCCGTCTCGCAGTGCACGCAGCTCATCACGGACGACTCCTGGTACGCCATCATGCTCATGGTCGTCACGATGACCGCCGGCACCGGCCTCATCATGTGGATGGGCGAGCTCGTCACCGAGCGCGGCATCGGCAACGGCATGTCCCTCCTGATCTTCACCTCGATCGCCGCGCAGTTCCCGAGCTCCCTCTGGGCCATCGGCCAGTCGCAGAGCATCGAGGTGATGCTGGTGGTGATTGCGATCGGTCTCCTGATCGTCGCCGCGGTCGTCTTCGTCGAGCAGTCGCAGCGCCGCATCCCTGTGCAGTACGCCAAGCGTATGGTCGGCCGACGAACGTACGGCGGCAACAACACGTACATCCCGATCAAGGTGAACATGGCCGGCGTCGTGCCCGTCATCTTCGCGTCGTCGCTGCTGTACCTGCCCGCGCTGATCGCCCAGTTCAACCAGCCGGCGGCCGGCAAGGCCCCGGCTCCCTGGGTGACCTGGATCACGAACTACCTGACCAAGGGCGACCACCCGCTCTACATGCTGCTCTACTTCCTCCTGATCGTGGGCTTCACGTACTTCTACGTGGCCATCACGTTCAACCCGGAGGAGGTCGCCGACAACATGAAGAAGTACGGCGGCTTCATCCCCGGTATCCGCGCGGGCCGCCCCACCGCCGAGTACCTGGACTACGTGCTGACGCGCGTGACCCTGCCCGGCTCGATCTACCTCGGCATCATCGCGCTGATCCCGCTGATAGCGTTCGCATTGCTCGGCGCCAGCCAGAACTTCATGTTCGGCGGCACGTCCATCCTGATCATCGTCGGTGTCGGACTCGAGACGGTCAAGCAGATCGACTCGCAGCTCCAGCAGCGGCATTACGAAGGGCTTCTGCGTTGACCCGTATGCTGATCGTCGGACCTCCCGGAGCGGGCAAGGGCACTCAGGCCTCCCGCATCACCTCCGTGTACGGGATCCCCGACATCTCCACGGGCGACATCTTCCGGGCCAACATCAAGAACGAGACTCCGCTCGGCCAGCAGGTCAAGGCGATCGTCGACGCGGGCGACTACGTTCCGGACAGTCTCACCAACCAGCTCGTCACCGACCGGCTGAACGAGGACGACGCGACGGAGGGCTTCCTCCTCGACGGCTATCCGCGCACGCTCGAGCAGGTGAAGTACCTCGACGATCTGCTGGCCTCGAAGGGCCAGGAGCTCGCCGCGGTGATCCAGCTCGTCGCCGACCAGGACGAGATCGTCGCGCGCCTCACCAAGCGAGCGCAGGAGCAGGGCCGCGCCGATGACTCCGAGGAGGCCATCCGGCACCGCCAGGAGGTCTACCTCCGCGAGACGTCCCCGCTGATCGACGTGTACCGCGCGCGCGGTCTGCTCGTCGAGGTGGACGGCCTCGGTGCGATGGACGACGTCGCCGCCCGCATCCAGTCGGCTCTGGCCGATCGCGGCATCCTCCCGCTGGAGGGCGCCGGCGAGCCGGTCGCCTAGCGTGTGATGGCACTGCGTCGGTCGATCTACAAGTCGCCCGCTCAGCTCCGACTGATGGTCGCGCCGGGACGGGCCACCGCGGCGTCCCTCGACGCCGTCGCCGCGGCCGTGGCCGCCGGCGTCTCAACGCTGGAGCTCGACCGGATCGCCGAGGCCGCGATCGAGGCCGTGGGCGGGAAGTCCAACTTCAAGCTGGAGGCCGGCTACCACCACACGATCTGCGCGTCGGTCAACGACGAGGTCGTGCACGGCATCCCCGGGGCGCGTCTGCTGCAGCCGGGCGACATCCTGTCGGTCGACAGCGGCGCCATCCAAGAGGGCTGGAACGGGGACGCAGCGCGAACGTTCGTGCTTCCCGACCCGGCCCACCCCGAGCGCGTCGCCGAGCGGCAGAAGCTCTCCGAGGTCACCGAGCAGTCGCTGTGGCACGGCATCGCACGGCTCGCGAGCGCCCGCCACCTCAACGAGGTGGGCGAGGCGGTCGAGGACCACATCATGTCGCAGGGTGAGTACGGCATCCTCACCGACTACATCGGTCACGGGATCGGCCGCCGCATGCACGAGGAGCCGCCGGTCTTCAACTACCGGGTGCGCTCCAAGGGCCCGGAGGTCCGCCCGGGTCTCGTGGTCGCCATCGAGCCGATGGTGGTGCTGGGCGACCAGGACACCTACGTGAAGGACGACGGCTGGACCGTCGCCACCGAGGACGGCTCGGCCGCCGCGCACTGGGAGCACAGCGTCGCGGTGCATGCCGACGGCATCTGGGTGCTGACGGCGGTCGACGGCGGGGCCGAGGGGCTCGCGCCGTTCGGGATCACGCCGACGCCGATCCCGTAGGCGGCGGTTCCGGGCCTGTTCGCTCAGAGCAGGCGCAGATGATAGACCAGAATTGGCGAAATGCGCCGGTATCCAATAAGATTGATCCTTGGTGTCTTAGGCGTGCTTTCTGCATGTCCGGCACCAGTCAACGCACGACCAGCAAACCACTACTAATAGCGACAGTGAGGCTATGGCCAAGAAAGACGGTGTCATCGAGATCGAAGGATCTGTGATCGAGGCGCTCCCCAACGCGATGTTCCGCGTGGAGCTGACCAACGGTCACAAGGTTCTTGCCCACATCTCAGGCAAGATGCGTCAGCACTACATCCGCATCCTCCCCGAGGACCGCGTGATCGTGGAGCTGAGCCCCTACGATCTGACCCGCGGCCGGATCGTCTACCGCTACAAGTAAACGGATTGCTGTAAGTAACGGCCACGCCACCGGGTAGCCCCTGGCGAGGTACGAGGACAGCGAACAAAGGTAACAGCACAATGAAGGTCAAGCCCTCCGTCAAGAAGATCTGCGACAAGTGCAAGGTCATCCGTCGCAACGGCCGGGTCATGGTCATCTGCGAGAACCCGCGCCACAAGCAGCGCCAGGGCTGAACGCAGTAGCGGTACCAGCACGACTCAACTGCCGGTACTAACAACTAAACAGACGAAGCGATCCCAGAACCCGTCCCCATCCAGCGTGGAGGCGGGGGACACCCCCGGAGGAGGCCGGGGCACCGGGACCGCTGAAGACCTCCACTCATCACAGGAGAAGCCACAACATGGCACGTCTAGCAGGCGTCGACATCCCGCGCGAGAAGCGCGTGGAGGTCGCACTCACCTACATCTACGGCGTCGGGCGCACTCGTGCGCTGCAGACCCTTCGCGAGACCGAGATTTCGGGCGACATCCGCGTCAAGGACCTGACCGACGACCAGCTCGTCGCACTGCGCGACTACATCGAAGGCAACTTCAAGGTCGAGGGTGACCTCCGCCGCGAGGTCGCCGCCGACATCCGCCGCAAGGTCGAGATCGGCAGCTACGAGGGCATCCGCCACCGCAAGGGCCTCCCGGTCCGCGGCCAGCGAACCAAGACGAACGCGCGTACCCGCAAGGGCCCGAAGCGTACCGTCGCCGGTAAGAAGAAGGCTCGCTAGGCCGACACCAGGACTGAAGGAGAAATATTATGGCAGCACCCAAGTCGGCCGCTCGCAAGCCGCGCAAGAAAGAAAAGAAGAACATCGCTGTGGGCCAGGCCCACATCAAGAGCACCTTCAACAACACCATCGTCTCGATCACCGACACCACCGGTGCGGTCATCTCGTGGGCGTCCTCCGGTGGCGTTGGCTTCAAGGGCTCGCGCAAGTCCACCCCGTTCGCCGCACAGCTGGCAGCCGAGTCGGCCGCCCGCCAGGCGCAGGAGCACGGGATGAAGAAGGTCGACGTCTTCGTCAAGGGCCCTGGCTCGGGCCGCGAGACCGCGATCCGCTCGCTCCAGGCCGCCGGCCTCGAGGTGGGCTCGATCAACGACGTCACCCCGCAGGCGCACAACGGCTGCCGCCCGCCGAAGCGTCGCCGCGTCTAGTTCTCTTCCACGTCCGCCCAGGCGGCGGTCCTCCAGGACCGCCGCCTGACGGCGTGACGAACCCCACCTCACTCACGCGAGTGTCATATAGCGGACACTCAGCCGAAAGGAATCAATAGTGCTCATTGCACAGCGTCCTACGCTCACCGAAGAGAACATCTCCGAGTTCCGCTCGCGGTTCGTCATCGAGCCGCTCGAGCCGGGCTTCGGCTACACCCTCGGCAACTCGCTCCGCCGCACTCTGCTCTCCTCCATCCCGGGCGCTGCCGTCACCAGCATCCGCATCGACGGCGTGCTGCACGAGTTCAGCACCGTCCCGGGTGTCAAAGAGGATGTCACCGAGATCATCCTGAACATCAAGGGCCTGGTCGTCTCCAGCGAGCACGACGAGCCGATCACCGCCTACCTCCGCAAGACCGGCTCCGGCCAGGTCACCGCGGCCGACATCTCGGCTCCGGCGGGCGTGGAGATCCACAACCCCGAGCTGGTCATCGCCACCCTGAACGACAAGGCGAAGTTCGAGGTCGAGCTGACCATCGAGCGCGGCCGCGGCTACGTCTCGGCTCAGCAGAACCGCAACGAGTACAGCGAGGCGGGCCAGATCCCGATCGACTCGATCTACTCCCCGGTCCTCAAGGTCACCTACCGCGTCGAGGCCACCCGTGCCGGCGAGCGCACCGACTTCGACCGCCTCGTGGTCGACGTCGAGAGCAAGCCCGCGATCAGCCCGCGCGACGCCATCGCGTCCGCCGGCCGCACGCTGACCGAGCTGTTCGGGCTGGCCCGCGAGCTCAACAGCGCGGCCGAGGGCATCGAGATCGGCCCCGCGCCGGTCGACCAGGTGCTCAGCTCCGAGCTGTCGATGCCGATCGAGGACCTCGACCTGTCGGTCCGGTCGTACAACTGCCTCAAGCGCGAGGGCATCAACACCGTCAGCGAGCTCGTCTCGCTGTCGGAGACGCAGCTCATGAACATCCGCAACTTCGGTCAGAAGTCGGTGGATGAGGTCAAGGACAAGCTGACCGAGATGGGCCTGTCGCTGAAGGACTCGGTCCCCGGGTTCGACGGCGCCCACTTCTACAGCGGGTACGACGAGGACGAGTCCACCACCATCTGAGGCCGCGTCAGCGAAGCCTTCGACTTTTTCACTACTGGAGATAACCGATCATGCCTAAGCCCACCAAGGGCCCCCGCCTCGGAGGCGGCCCCGCGCACGAGCGCCTCATGCTCGCCAACCTGGCTGCTGCGCTGTTCACGCACAAGAGCATCAAGACGACCGAGACCAAGGCCAAGCGCCTGCGTCCCTACGCCGAGCGTCTGATCACGTTCGCGAAGCGCGGCGACCTGCACGCGCGCCGTCGCGTTCTCGCGGTCATCGGCGACAAGTCCGTCGTGCACGAGCTCTTCACCGAGATCGCGCCGCTGGTCGCGGAGCGCGAGGGCGGCTACACCCGCATCACCAAGCTCGGCTACCGCAAGGGCGACAACGCGCCGATGGCGCAGATCGAGCTCGTGCTCGAGCCCGTCACCCCGAAGACCAAGGCGACCAAGAAGGCCGCCGCGCCGAAGGCCGCTCCGGTCGAGGAGCCCGTCGTCGAGGAAGAGGCCGCCGAGGACACCACGTCCGAGGAGACCGCTGCCGCTGAGGCCGAGGTCGTCGAGGAGGCCACCGGCGACGCCGAGGCCGCCGAGGAGACCACCGCCGAGGCGGAGGCCGAGAAGGCCTGACCTTCCGCACCCTGTCGAAACGCCCCGCATCCGTTCGGATGCGGGGCGTTTCGCGTTGTGGAGCCGTGGTCAGGCGGTGCTGTGCTGCGCGGTGAGCCGCACCGGCGTGTTGGCGGCGCCGAAGCCGTCGTAGCGACCCCGTCGCTCCACCAGCTCGAAGAACACGGAGCCGACCGTCTCGGTGTAGCAGTGCAGATACTCGCCCGCCGTGTCGCGGTCGTAGAGCAGCCCGGCGCCCCGGAGGCGCTCCAGTTCGCCCGGCGGCAGCTCGAAGCGGGCGGCGAGGTCGTCGTAGTAGTTCGCCGAGACCGGCACCGTGCGCAGTCCCCGCGCTCGCGCGCGGCCGATGAGCCCGTGGAGATCGTCGCACGCGATCGCGATGTGCTGCGCGTGCCGCTGCGCCGCTGTCGTCGCGCGCTCGGCGAGCGGCGGGACGACGTTCAGTGCGAGGCGGACCGCTCCGTCGCCCGAGCGGAGCACCTGACTGCGAACCAGGCCGGCCGGCCCGGCCAGTTCCGCCGACGACTCGCGGGCGAGGCCGAGCGCCGTGCCGTAGAACAGCACGGCCTCTTCGATGTCGGCGGCGGGCTCGGTGAGGTTGACGTGGTCGATGCCGCGGATCGCAGGGTCCGGCGTGCCGCGTCCGCCGGCGAACTCGTGCGGCCAGGCCGGGCTGCTGTCGGGACCGCTGATCAGGATCTCTGTGCCGTCGGGCGCGAGCACGGCCGGGAGGTCGGCCTCCCCGTCGAGCACGCGGCGGTGCGCGCGCTGCGCGCCGAGGCGCTCCGCCCGGGCGGCGGCCTCCTCGGGCCGGTCGGTGCGGATGCCGAAGCCGGCGACGTGCGGGCTCCTGCCCGCGGCGTTGTGCTCGTTGAGGACGATCCGGGCCTCGCCGGCGGCGTAGAGCCAGGCCGGCTTCGTGACGTGGCGGCCGCGCGGCGCGAAGCCGATCCGCTCCAGCACAGCGGCGACGGCGTCCGTGTCGTGCGCCTTGACCTCCACCTGGTCGAGCTCGCGGGGCTCGGCAGAAGGGCGGGCTGCGCCGCTCTCGAGCGCATCCTCCAGGACGGTCAGCGACCGGCGGGCGTGCCGGGCGGTCCTGGCAGGATCGGTCTGGCGGAAGACATCGTTGAAGACCTCCAGCGACAGCGGACCGGTGTAACCGGCTCGCAGGGTGTGGCCGACGAAGGCCGGGAGGTCGAAGCCGCCCTCGCCCGGGAACAGGCGGTGGTGCCGGCTCCAGGAGAGCACGTCCATCGACAGCAGCGGGGCGTCGGCGAGCTGGACGAAGAAGATCTTCTCGCCGGGGATCCGCTCGATGTCCGCCGGATCGTGGCCGCGGGAGAGGATGTGGAAGCTGTCCAGGCACACGCCGAGCGCGGGATGGTCCGCACGCTCCACGATGCGCCAGGCCCGCCGGTAGTCGTCGACGTAGCGTCCCCAGGCCAGGGCCTCGAACGCCAGGCGCTTGCCGTGTGCGTCCGCACGGTCGGCGAGGCGGGCGAGCTGCGCTGCGGAGACCGCGTCGTCGTCGACCGAGGCCGTGGCCACGTTGCTGCACACCAGCACCGTGTCGACGCCGAGCCGGTCCATGAGCACGAACTTGGCCTCGGCCCGGCGCAGCACCTGCGCGAACTCGGGCTCGGTCACGCCCTCGGCGTCGCGGAACGGCTGGTAGAGCGCGATCCGCAGGCCGAGCCGGTCGCAGAGCGCGCGCACCTCCTCCGGCGACTGCGGTGCGGCGATCAGGTCGGGCTCGAAGACCTCCACGGCGTCGAACCCGGCGTCGGCGATGGCGTGCAGCTTGTCGACGAGCGTCCCGGACAGGCAGACCGTCGCGATGGAGGTGCGCATCAGCGGCCCTCCCGGATCATCTCGGCGAAGTGGGCACGCATCCGCTCCCGGTCGGGCTCGGCGCCGGTGATGAGCCGGAACGCGTCCGCCGCCTGGCCCACCGCCATGCCGCCGCCGTCGAGCGTGCGGCAGCCGGCCTCCCGTGCCGCGCGGAGGAGCTCGGTGTCGAGCGGCCGGTAGACGACGTCCGCCACCCAGAGGCTCGGCCGCAGCAGCCCGGCGTCGAGGGGGATACCGGGGTGCGTGTGCATGCCGACGAAGCTGGCGTTGACCAGTCCGGTGACGGCATCCGTCCCGTGCTTCAGCTCGTCGGGGATCGCGATCGAGCCGATGCCTTGGATGACAGCCTCCGGGAATCGGGGAGTGAGGCTCGCTGCCAGGGCGTTCGCCCGCGCGACGCTGAGATCGGCGATGGTGACCCGGAGCGCACCCGCTTGCAGGAGAGCGCTCGTCACGGCGGCGCCCGCGCCCCCGGCGCCGATCACCACCACGTGGTCCAGGGGCGCTCCAGGAAGCCCGTCTCGAAGCGCGGACGCGAAACCGCTCACGTCGGTGTTGTGTCCGATCCGCCGACCCCCGGCGAGGAGGACGGTGTTGACCGCTCCGATGGATTCGGCAGAAGGCGATGTGGCATCGAGGTAGCGCAGAACGCGCTGTTTGAACGGGTGGGTGATGTTCACCGCGTTGAACCCGAGCTGCATCGCTGCGTCGAGGAGCCACTCGAGGATCGGATCGAGGTCCTGGCCCTCGGTGTCGAGGGAGAGCAGGTCGATGGGCCGGTAGAGGTAGCGCAGCCCCTGCTCGTCGGCCTCCCGCTCGTGCAGCGGAGGTGTCAGCGAGGGCAGCACGCCCTCGCCCAGGAGCCCGACCAGGTACGACTGTCCGACCACGCTCATGCGTCCTCCTCGACCATCGTGCGGAACCGCGCGCTTGACAAAGCGCCACAGGGTTTCTTAACGTACCAGATAGTTCATTAGCGAGGAGGCGGGATGGCCCGGCTGGATCACGAGCGGATCCGCGACGCGGAGCGCACGCGCGCCGAGATCCTCTCCGTCGCGACCCAGGAGTTCGCCGACCGCGGCTTCTCCGGCGCCCGCGTGGACGAGATCGCACGGCGGATGTCCACGACGAAGCGGATGATCTACTACTACTTCGGCGGCAAGGAGCAGCTCTACGTGAGCGTGCTGGAGGCCGCCTACGCCGAGATGCGCGGGTACGAGCAGCAGCTCGACGTCTCCGATCTCGAGCCGGTGGAGGCCATCCGCGCCATCGCCGAGCGGACCTTCGACCACCACACCGGCCGCCAGGACTTCGTGCGGCTCGTGGCGATCGAGAACATCCACCGCGCCTCGTTCCTGCGCGAGGTGGGCGAGCCCGAGAGCCTGGCGCTCCCTGCTCTCGAGCTGATCGACGAGGTGCTGCGGCGCGGACGGGCCGCCGGTCTGTTCCGCGACGACATCGACGCCACGGACGTGCACATGGCGATCAGCTCCTTCTGCGTGTTCCCGGTGGCCAACCGCCACACGTTCGGGTACCTCTTCGGCCGCGATCTGCTGAACCAGTCGCGCGCCGGCCACTACCGGCGGATGCTCGGCGACATGATCGTCGCGCTCCTCACCGCGGACCGTTGATCCGTACCGGGTGCGCCCGGCGGATCGAAACAGCTACAAAAGAAACGAGTGTCGACGATGACCACCGTCGCTCCATCCCCCACGCGTACCCGGACTCCGGTGCGCGCGGCCTTCGCCGGATTCCTCGGCTCGGCCGTCGAGTACTACGACTTCTTCATCTTCGGGTCGGCCGCCGCCCTGATCTTCCCGCACATCTTCTTCCCCGACGCCGACACCACCGCGCGCGTGATGTCGTTCGCGACCTTCGGATTCGCCTACGTGGCGCGGCCGGTGGGCGCGGTGGTCCTCGGCCACTTCGGCGACCGGATCGGCCGCAGGAAGGTGCTGGTCTTCACGCTCGCGCTGATGGGGTTCTCCACGTTCGCGATCGGCTGCCTGCCGACCTTCGAGACCGTCGGCTGGCTGGCCCCTGTGCTGCTGGTGCTCTGCCGGCTGTTCCAGGGGCTGTCGGCCGCGGGGGAGCAGGCGGGGGCGAGCTCCATGACACTGGAGCACGCGCCGGACGGCCGGCGCGCGTTCTTCACCTCGTGGACGCTGACAGGCACGCAGGGCGGCCAGGTGCTCGCGGCCATCGCCTTCATCCCGGTGATGGCGCTCCCGGAGGACGTGCTGTACACAGTGGGCTGGCGCATCCCGTTCTGGCTGTCGGCCGTCGTGGTCGTCGTCGCGTTCGTCGTCCGCCGGTCGCTGCCGGAGTCCCCGGATTTCGTCAGCGCGGCCGAGGGTGGCGAGATCGAGAAGCTGCCGCTGGTCGGGCTGCTCCGCTCGCACTGGCGGGACGTGCTGCGCGTGGTGTTCCTCGCGATGATCGCGGCGGTGTCGACGGTGTTCGGCAACCTGGCGATCGCCTACGGGACCGACGCCGGCCTGGACGCCTCGGTGACGCTCTGGCTGGTCGTCGTGGCGAACATCGTGGCGCTCGTCACGCAGCCGCTGTTCGGGATGCTCGCCGACCGGGTCGGCCGCAAGCCCGTGTTCATCTACGGCGCGCTCGCGAGCGCCGCGTTGATGCCGTTCTACCTGCGCTCGATGTCCGGTTCGGAGGTCTGGGTCACGTTCCTGCTGGCGGTGGCGGTGTTCTCCTGCGGGTATGCGGCGGCGAACGCGGTCTGGCCGTCGTTCTACAACGAGATGTTCCCGCGCGAGGTGCGCTTCTCGGGCGTCGCGATCGGAACGCAGCTCGGCTTCCTGATGGCCGGCTTCGCGCCGAGCATCGTCACGGCGATGGGCGGCACCGGGCCGGACGGCTGGATCGTCATCTCGGTCTTCACCGCGGTGATCGCCGTCGTGGTGACGCTCGCGGCGCTGACCGCCCGGGAGACCGCACGGACGCCGACAGCGGAGCTCGGCCGGCGCCGCTAGGCTGGCCGGATGCCGAGGCCTGAGATCGTCGAAGCGCACCTCCCACCGCTGAGCGAGCGCGTGGAGGCCCCGCCGACGTACATGCCGCGGCATCCGCTGGTCGCCGAGTGGCGGCCGATCGCGAAGGCCGACACCGACGCCGTGCTCGCGGTGCTGCGGGCGAGCGACGCGGCCGACCATCCCAACTACCTCGCGACGCGGGAGGAGCTGGAGGCCGAGCTGGCCTTCAGCTTCCTCGACCGTGAGCGGGACACCCTCCTCGCGCTGGGCCACGACGGAGCGGTGCTGGCGGTCGGCTCGGTGCTGGAGCCGCCGCGGCAGGTCTCCCTGGTGCGCGAGTTCATGAACGGCGCCGTGCACCCTGCGCATCGCGGGAAGGGCATCGGCCGCGAGCTGATCGCCTGGCAGCGTGCGCGCGGGGAGCAGAAGCTGGCGGCGATCGAGACGGCGCTGCCGGGCTGGCTGGTGGGCTACGCCGATCGGCGCGCGCCCGATCGCGAGCGGCTCTTGGCGGCCGCGGGCTTCACCGCGGTGCGCTGGTTCCACACGATGGAGCGCGACCTGGCCGAGCCGATCCCGGACGTGGCCCCGACGGAGGCCGTGCGGATCGTTCCGTACGCGAGCGACCTCGCGGACGCCGTCCACGCGGCGCGCGACGAGGCCTTCCTGGACCACTGGGGGAGCCAGCCGCTGAGCGACGAGCAGTGGGAGTCGCTGATCGGCGGGACGTTCGCCCCGGAGGTGTCCTTCGTGGCGCTGGCCGGGGATGAGGTGGCCGCCGTGATCCTGAGCGACGTGAACGAGGACGATTGGCCGGGCCAGGGCTTCTCCGGTCCCTACATCTCGACCGTCGCGGTCACCCGCAAGCACCGCGGCCGCCGCATCGCGCCCGCGCTGCTGAGCGCCGTGCTCACCGAGAGCAGCCGCCGCGGCTGGCAGAAGGCCGTCCTCGACGTGGACGCCGCCAGCCCGACCGGCGCAGACAGCCTCTACACGGGGATGGGGTTCGTCACGACCTTCGGTGAGACCGCGCTCGTCCGAGAGTACTGAGCGGCTTCTCTAGAATCGAGGGATGACCGACGAGGCGACCCGATTCCGGCTCGACATCGCCTACCAGGGCACCGACTTCAACGGCTGGGGCCGACAGCCCGCGCTGCGCACCGTGCAGGGCGAGCTGGAGGACGCGCTCGCGACCATCTTCCGTCGCGCGGGGGACCCGCCCACGCTGACGGTCGCCGGCCGCACCGACGCCGGGGTCCACGCGCGGGGACAGGTGGCGCACGTCGACCTCGGCCCCGGGCAGGTGGCGATCCTCCGCAAGCCGCACGGCAAGCGGCCCCCGCTCGACGCGCCCGACGCGCTGGCCCGGCGGCTCAACGGCATCCTCGGGCCGGTGGCGGACGCCGTGGTGCTCCGCGTGAGCCAGGCCCCTCCCGGGTTCGACGCGCGCTTCTCCGCCGTCTGGCGGCGCTACGAGTACCGGGTCGCGGACCGTGCCTCGCTGCGCGATCCGCTGCAGCGGCACAGGACGGCCTGGGTCTCGGCCGACCTCGACGCCGACGCGATGGACGTCGCCTCGCACGGCCTGCTCGGCCTCCACGACTTCGCCAGCTACTGCAAGGCGCGGGTGGGCGCGACCACGATCCGCACCCTGCTCGACTTCGCCTGGACGCGCGACGACGACGGCGTGCTGGTGGGGGAGGTCGTGGCCGACGCGTTCTGCCACAGCATGGTCCGCGCGCTGGTGGGCGGGTGCGTCGCGGTGGGCGAAGGGGATCTGACCCCCGGCGACCTGGTCGAGCTGCGCGACGGGCGCGCCCGCACCAACGACTTCAAGGTGATGCCGGCGCGCGGGCTGACGCTGATGGAGGTCGGGTACCCGGAGGACCCGGAGCTCGCGCTGCGGGCGGAGCAGACGCGGGCACTGCGGTCGCTCTGACCACCGCGCCGACGGGCAGCCGCGCCCCGGTTTGACCCTCCCCGGGCGTGTCGCGTAGTATTGACCCTTGGTGTCCGCGCCTCACTGCGGTGCGACACACGAACGTGAGCCCTCCACCGGCCCCGGTTCCCGCCTCATCGAGACGAGAACCCCCATCGGAGCGGGATTCACGAACTCCTCCGTTCGATACAGAAAGCAGCCACTACTGTGACGCGCACTTATTCCCCGAAGGCAGACGAGATCCAGCGCGACTGGGTCGTCATCGACGCGACCGATGTCGTGCTCGGCCGTCTCGCCAGCCACACCGCCGCCCTCCTGCGCGGCAAGCACAAGGCGACCTTCGCCCCCCACATGGACATGGGCGACTTCGTCATCATCGTGAACGCCGACAAGGTGGCCCTCACCGGCCAGAAGGCGGCTCAGAAGAAGGCCTACCGTCACTCGGGCTACCCGGGCGGCCTCAAGGCCACCACGTACTCGGAGCTCCTCGAGAAGAACCCGGTCCGCGCCGTCGAGAAGGCCGTCCGCGGCATGCTGCCGAAGACCTCCCTGGGCCGCGCCCAGCTCCGCAAGCTGAAGGTCTACACCGGAAGCGAGCACCCGCACGCCGCCCAGCAGCCGAAGCAGTACACGCTCGGCCAGGTCGCCCAGTAAGCGATCCAGACCTTCACGACTGACTTAAAGACAAAGGATTATCACCATCGTGGCGAAGATCGCAGACAGCATCGACTCGGCCCAGGTTGCCGAGAACGTCGAGTCCTACTCGACCGAGACCCCCGAGAGCGCGGCCCCGGCGGCCCCGCGTCCCGTCCTCTCCGTGCCCGGCGCGGCCGTGGGCCGTCGCAAGGAGGCCATCGCGCGTGCGCGCCTGGTCCCCGGTGCCGGCACCATCACGGTCAACGGCCGTGAGTTCGCGGACTACTTCCCGAACAAGCTGCACCAGCAGCTCATCACGGACCCGTTCAAGGTCCTCGACCTCATCGGCTCGTACGATGTCGTCGCCCGCATCACCGGCGGCGGCCCGTCGGGTCAGGCCGGCGCGCTGCGCCTCGCCATCGCCCGCGCGCTGAACGAGATCGACCGCGAGAACAACCGTCCGACCCTCAAGAAGGCCGGCTTCCTCACCCGTGACGCGCGCGTCACCGAGCGCAAGAAGGCCGGTCTCAAGAAGGCCCGCAAGGCGTCGCAGTTCTCCAAGCGTTGACGCTCCCGAGCGTTTAGGCTTCGGTCCATGCCCCGCCTTTTCGGAACCGACGGAGTCCGCGGACTCGCGAACGGTCCTCTCACCGCCGACCTCGCGCTCGGCCTCGCTCAGGCAGCTGCTGCTGTCCTGACGCGAGGCCGCAGCGCCGAGGCGCGGCGCGCCGCGGGCAAACGCCCGCGCGCCATCGTCGCCAGGGACCCCCGGGTCTCCGGCGAGTTCCTCTCGGCCGCTGTCTCGTCCGGGCTGGCCAGCTCGGGCATCGACGTCTACGACGCCGGTGTCATCCCGACGCCGGCCGCGGCCTTCCTGATCGCCGACTTCGACGCCGACTTCGGCGTGATGGTCTCGGCGTCGCACAACCCCGCTCCCGACAACGGGATCAAGATCTTCGCGCGCGGCGGCACCAAGCTCCCCGACATCGTCGAGGACCGCATCGAGCAGCACCTCCAGATGGAGAAGCTGACTCCGACCGGCGCCCAGGTCGGCCGTATCCGCCGCTTCGCGGACGCGGAGGACCGCTACGTCGTGCACCTGCTGGCGAGCCTCCCGCACCGGCTCGACGGCATCCACGTCGTGCTCGACTGCGCCAACGGCGCGGCTGCCGGCATCTCGCCTGAGGTGTTCACCGACTCGGGCGCCCGCGTGACCGTCATCGGCGACTCGCCCGACGGCATGAACATCAACGACGGCGTCGGCTCGACCCACCTCGACAACCTGGCGAGGGCCGTCCTCGCGGCCGGCGCGGACGTCGGCATCGCCCACGACGGCGACGCCGACCGCTGCCTCGCGATCGACGCCGACGGCAACGTCGTCGACGGCGACCAGATCATGGCGATCCTCGCGGTCGGCATGAAGGAGCGCGGGAAGCTCACCGACGACACGCTCGTCGCGACCGTGATGAGCAACCTCGGCCTCAAGATCGCCATGCGCGAGCACGGCATCCGGATCGTGGAGACCGCCGTCGGCGACCGCTACGTGCTCGAGGAGATGAACCAGAACGACTACGCCCTCGGCGGCGAGCAGTCGGGCCACGTCATCATGCGCGAGTTCGCGACCACCGGAGACGGCATCCTCACCGGCCTCCACCTCCTCAGCGAGATGGCGCGTCAGCGCAAGCCGCTGTCCGAGCTGGCGAAGGTGATGACCGTGTACCCGCAGGTGATGGTCAACGTGAAGGGCGTGGACCACCACGCCGTCCACACCGACGAGCCGCTGCAGCTCGCCGTCCAGACCGCCGAGGCGGCGCTGGGCGACACCGGCCGGGTGCTGCTGCGCCCGTCCGGCACCGAGCCGCTGGTGCGCGTCATGGTGGAGGCGGCCGACCAGCACACGGCCGAGCGCCTCGCGAACGAGCTGGCGGATGTCGTGCGGGAGCGGCTGGGCGTCTAGCCCGCGCGTGGCTCGCGGCGGAGCTACTTCTGCGCGGCTTCCCGGTCCATCCGGGCGTTCTGCTCGCGCACGAAGTCGGAGACCGAGAACGGCCGCGTGCGCTCCGGCAGGAGGGCGACGTCGGCCAGACCCTCGAGCAGTGCGCCCGGCTCGGTCTCGAGCGTGACGGCGAGCTGCAACAGGGTCAGCAGTGTGGGGTTGCCGGCGCCGCGCTCGACTTTGCCGTAGTTGGCGACGTCGACCTGGCTGAGGTTGGCCACCTCGTACTGCGAGAGGCCCAGCTCGATGCGACGGGCACGGAGACGGTCGCCCAGGATGCGGGCTGCTTCGAAGCGCGGGGACGGCATGCTTCTACTCTGTTTTCCTGTGTGGTCTTTTCCCAGAGGATGGAAACTATACGCACTTATCCTCAGTGCGTATATACCTGGCGACACCGACTCCAGTAGCCATACCCCATGACTACGGGACGAGGGGGCGCCGGGCCAGAGTCTTCGAGCACCCGTCCTCTGCGCACGAAGCGTCCGGACCCCGGTCAGAGCTTGCGGAGCAGCACCGAGCTGACGGTGTGGTCGGCCTCCTTGCGCAGCACGAGCTTGGCGCGCGACCGCGTCGGCCGGATGTTCTGGATGAGGTTGGGCTCGTTGATCGCCGTCCAGATCGACGCCGCCCGCGCCCTGGCCTGCTCCTCGGTGAGCTGGGCGTAACGGTGGAAGTACGACTTGGGGTTGGCGAAAGCGCCGCGCTGCAGCTTGAGGAAGCGCTCCTCGTACCAGTGCGCGATGTCGCGCGTCCTGGCGTCCACGTACACGCTGAAGTCGAAGAGGTCGCTCACGGCGAGCCGGTTGCCGCCTCCCGCGGGCTGGAGCACGTTGAGGCCCTCCACGATCAGGACGTCCGGCCGGCGGACCACGATCTCCGCGTCCGACACGATGTCGTAGCTGAGGTGCGAGTAGAAGGGCGCGCGCACCTCCGGCGCCCCGCTCTTCACTGCGCTGACGAACCGCAGCAGTGCGCGGCGGTCGTACGACTCGGGGAAGCCCTTGCGCTCCATCAGGCCGCGCCGCTCCAGCTCCGCGTTCGGGAGGAGGAAGCCGTCGGTCGTCACCAGCTCGACGCGCGGGGTGTCGTCCCAGCGCGAGAGCAGCTCGCGCATCAGGCGCGCGATGCTCGACTTGCCGACTGCGACGGAGCCCGCGACGCCGATCACGAACGGCGTCGGCTGGGCGCGCTCGCCGAGGAAGTCGCTCGTGACGCGGTGGAGCTGCTTGGTGCCGCCGACGTACAGGTTGAGCAGGCGGCTGAGCGGGAGGTAGACCTCCTCGACCTCCCGCAGGTCCAGCGGGTCGCCGAGACCACGGAGCTGCACGATCTCGGTCGCATTCAGCGGCAGCCGGGTGTTCTGCGCCAGCTCGGCCCAGTCGGAACGGCTCAACTCCACGAAGGGGGTGCTGGACTCGCCGTTCGCCGTGGATCCGCCGCGAGCGGCGCCGTTCTCAGCCATAGGAGAAAAGTCTAAGGTGCGCCCGCGATAGACTCGGGTGCATGTGTGGAATCGTGGGGTATGTCGGCACCGACAAGAGCCTGGAGGTGTTGCTCGGCGGTCTGAAGCGCCTCGAGTATCGCGGCTACGACTCGGCCGGCGTCGCCGTCATCGACCCTGAGGGCCACCTCGCGACGGCCAAGAAGGCCGGCAAGCTGGCCGTGCTCGCCGACGACCTCACCGTCAACCCGATCCCCAACGGCGGCACGGGCATCGGCCACACCCGCTGGGCGACGCACGGCGGACCGACCGACCGCAACGCGCACCCGCACCTGGGCGACGACGGCCGGCTCGCCGTCATCCACAACGGCATCATCGAGAACTTCGCGACCCTGAAGGACGAGCTGCTCGCCGACGGCTTCGCCTTCGAGTCCGAGACGGACACCGAGGTCGCTGCCGTGCTGCTCGGCCGCGAGTACCGTGCCACCGGCGACCTGAGCGAGGCGTTCCAGCGCGTCGTGTCGCGGCTGGAGGGCGCGTTCACGCTGCTCGCGCTGCACCAGGACCAGCCGCACGTCGTCGTCGGCGCCCGCCGCAACTCCCCGCTGGTGATCGGCCTCGGCGAGGGCGAGAACTTCCTCGGCTCCGACGTCGCGGCCTTCGTGGAGCACACCCGCCGCGCGCTCGCGATCGGCCAGGACCAGATCGTCACGATCACCCCCGATTCCGTCACCGTCACCGACTTCGCCGGCGCACCGGTCGAGGTGGAGCCCTTCGAGGTCGCCTGGGACGCCTCCGCCGCCGAGAAGGGCGGCTGGTCGTCGTTCATGGCCAAGGAGATCGCCGAGGAGCCGGACGCCGTGGCGAACACGCTGCGCGGCCGCATCGTCGACGGGACCGTCCACATCCCCGAGCTCGACGCGATCGGCGACACCTTCCTCGAGGGCATCGACCGCATCACCATCGTGGCCTGCGGCACCGCCGCCTACGCCGGCCTGGTCGGCAGCTACGCCATCGAGAAGTGGGCGCGCGTCCCCGTCACGGTCGAGCTCAGCCACGAGTTCCGCTACCGCGAGCCGGTTCTCACCGCGGGCACGCTGGTCATCTCGATCAGCCAGTCCGGCGAGACGATGGACACGCTGATGGCGGTCAAGTACGCCCGTGAGGCCGGCGCCAAGGCGATCTCGGTCTGCAACACGCAGGGCGCGACCATCCCGCGCGAGTCCGACGCGGCGCTGTACACGCACGCCGGCCCGGAGGTCGCGGTCGCCTCGACCAAGGCGTTCGTCGCGCAGATCACCGCGCTCTACCTCTTCGGCCTCCACCTCGGCCGGGTGCGCGGCACGCTGTCCGCCGCCCAGCAGCGCGATGCGGTCGCCGAGCTCCAGGCGGTGCCGGAGAAGATCGCCACCGTGCTCGAGGCGCACGGCACGATCGCCCAGCTCGCCCACTGGATGTCGGACACCCGCTCCGTGCTCTTCCTCGGCCGTCACGTCGGCTACCCGATCGCGCTGGAGGGTGCGCTCAAGCTCAAGGAGCTCGCGTACATCCACGCGGAGGGGTTCGCCGCCGGTGAGCTCAAGCACGGCCCGATCGCGCTGATCGAGCCGGGCCAGCCCGTCTTCGTCGTTGTGCCGAGCCCGCGCTGGTCGGACGAGCTGCACAAGAAGGTCGTCTCCAACATCCAGGAGATCCGCGCCCGCGGCGCCCGTGTCATCGCGATCGCCGAGGCCGGGGACGCCGCCGTGCTGCCGTTCGCCGACGAGGTCATCCGCATCCCGCTGGCGGCGCCGCTGTTCGAGCCGCTGCTCTCGGTGGTCCCGCTGCAGATCTTCGCCATGGAGCTGTCGGCGGCCAAGGGCCTGGACGTGGACCAGCCGCGCAACCTGGCCAAGTCCGTCACTGTCGAGTAGGCCGTCGTGATCGCCGGCATCGGGATCGACGTCGTCGATCTGGCGCGCTTCGCCCGATCGCTGGAGCGCACCCCGAAGCTGCGCGAGCGCCTCTTCACGGAGGCCGAGCGCGGCCTGCCCGTGCACTCCCTCGCTGCGCGCTTCGCCGCCAAGGAGGCGCTGATCAAGGCGCTCGGCGGCTCGGAGGGCGTGCGCTGGCATGACATGGAGATCGTGCCGGACGAAGAGAGGAACCCGGGTTTCGTGCTGCACAACGTCGTCGGACGCCAGGTCGCCGAGCGCGGCATCGCGCACATCCACGTGTCGATGTCGCATGACGCCGGGATCGCCTCCGCGTTCGTCGTCCTGGAGCGCGACGCGTGAGCGGGTTCCGGGAGGCCGTGGTCGACCTGGACGCGGTGAGTGCGAACGTCGCACGGCTGCGCGAGATCGTCGGAACCGAGCACGTGATGGCCGTAGTGAAGGCGAACGCCTACGGGCACGGCGCGGTCGAGTGCGCACGCGCGGCGCTCGCCGGCGGGGCGGACTGGCTGGGCGTCGCTGACGTCTCCGAGGGGCTCGCGCTGCGCGAGGCGGGCGTCGACGCCCCGGTGCTCGCGTGGCTGCACGACCCCGACGAGGACTTCGCGGCCGCCGTCGCTGCGGGTCTCGATGTCGGTATCTCGTCGCGCGCGCAGCTCGAGGCCGCGGCCGCCGCAGGCAGCGCCGACCGCCCGGCGTTCGTGCAGCTCAAGCTGGAGACGGGGCTCAGCCGCAACGGCATCCCCGCGTCCGAGTGGGAGGCCGCGGTCGTGCGCGCCTGCGAGCTCGAAGAGTCGGGGACGCTCGTGGTGCGCGGCCTGTTCAGCCATCTGTCGAACGCGTCGCCCGACGACGACCGGGCGGCGATCGCCGCGTTCGCGTGGGGCATCGAGCGCGCGGAGGCGGCCGGGCTGCGTCCCGAGCTCCGGCACATCGCGGCCAGCGCCGCCGCGCTCAGCCTCCCGGAGTCGCGGTTCAACCTGGTGCGGTTCGGGCTGGCGGTCTACGGACTCAGTCCGTTCGGCGCCGCGTCGGCGGCGGAGCTGGGCCTCAGCCCGGCGATGACGCTGCGCGGCCGGGTCGCGGCGGTGCGCCGGGTGGCCGCGGGCACGGGCGTCTCCTACGACTACACCTACCGCACGGAGGCCGAGACCACGCTCGCGCTCGTCCCGCTCGGGTACGCCGAAGGCATCCCGCGCCACGCGTCGGGCAGAGGCCCGGTGTCCATCGCCGGGAAGCGCTATCGCGTCGCCGGCCGGGTCGCGATGGACCAGTTCGTGGTGGACGTCGGCAATGCCGAGGTCGCGGTCGGCGACGAGGTCGTGCTGTTCGGCGATCCAGCGACGGGCGTACCGGGCGTGGACGACTGGGCGGAGGCCGCGGACACGATCAACTACGAGATCGTCACGCGCCTGGGCGGCCGGCTGCGGCGCACGTACCGCGGGGCAGCGGCGTGAGCGGTCGGGTCCTGATCGAGCGCACGGTCGACACCGGCGACGACATGCACGCGCTGGGGCTGGAGCTGGCCGGGATGCTGGCCGCCGGCGACCTCGTCGTGCTGACCGGCCCGCTCGGCGCGGGCAAGACGACGCTGACCCGCGGGATCGGCGAGGGCCTCGGCGTCCGCGGCCCGGTCACGAGCCCGACGTTCGTGCTGGCCCGCACGCACCCGAACCTGGTCGACGGTGCGCCGCTGGTCCACGTCGACGCGTACCGGCTCGGCAGCGCGGTGGAACTGGACGACCTCGACATCGACTTCGCCGGCTCGGTGGTGGTCGTGGAGTGGGGCGGCGGCATGCTCGACGGCGTCGCCGAGTCGTGGCTGGAGGTCGACATCGTGCGGCCGACCGGTGGGGCCACCGCTGCCGCCGACCACGCCGCCTCCGACCTCGACGCCGACGAGCCGCGCAGGATCACGGTCACCGGCTTCGGTCCCCGCTGGGCCGCCTGACCCATCCGCCGAAGGGCACGTAAACGCCCCTAAAACGCGGTTTTAGGGGCGTTTACGTGCCCTTCGAGGGCGCGGTGGAGGAGTGTGCC
>NZ_JBHTXK010000011.1:69967-128267 GCF_042791795.1 Leifsonia sp. NPDC056665 | reverse complement strand
CATCCCTCGTTTCCTTATGTTGTGGGGGGCTGGTTTTTTTTTATACCAGCCCGGCGCCGCCCGGCGGGGGGCGGCGGCCGGTCTCCTCCGTTGTCTGCTTTCTCGAGGTCGTGGCGGGCGGATCTCCTCCGTTACCGGCGGGGGTTATGCCGCCGACACGGTGGCCTCGGCGGGGAGGTCGGCCGCCACCTTCTCGACCAGGCGCGCCATCTCGGCCGCCTCAGTGGAGGCCGCGGCGGCGGCGCGGAGGGGCTCCGCGACGCGGGTCAGGGCCAGGTCGGCCGCGGGCAGCTCCTCCACCGCCACCTCCCCAACCGCACCCCGCGCCGCCCTCGACCGCATCACGACCGCCGCCGCCACCGTCACCACGGCTGCGCCGAACGCAAGCACGCCCGCCGTCGCAAACCCTTCCGTGTAGCCGGTCTCGGCCGGGAGGCCGCCGACGCCGAGGCTCCCGGTGACGAGCGCCGTCATCACCGCGGCGCCGATGGCGGAGCCGACCGTGCGGAGGTTGGCGTTCATCCCGCTCGCCACGCCGGTCTGCGTGGCCGGAACGCTCTGCACGACCACGCTCGTGATCGCGGCGTAGACCAGCCCGAGGCCGACGCCGAACACCCCGGACGCGGTGGCGACCGCGGCCAGCGAGCCGTGCACGAAGGCCAGCGACAGGCTCGCTGCGGCCATGACGGTCGCCGCGATCACGATCTGGGTGCGGAAGCCGAGCCAGCGCTCCAGCGGCCCGCTCAGGAAGCCGGTCACGGCCATCGTCACGAGCATGGGCAGCATCAGCAGCCCGGACTCCGCGACCGTCGCGCCCAGCCCGTAGCCGGTGGAGGCCGGGGTCTGCACGAAGCGCGGGAAGAAGGCGAACACCGCGAACATCGCGGCTCCGATGAAGACCGCGGCGGCGTTCATCGACCAGACGCCGGGCTCGCGCATCAGCCGCATGTCGACCAGCGGGTGCCGGGAGCGCAGCTCCACGATCACCCAGGCGGCGAGCAGCACGGCGGCGAGCGCGAACAGGCCGATCACGGCCGGCGACGACCAGCCCCACTGCGCGCCCGTGCTGAGCGGGAGCAGGAGGGCGATCAGCCATCCGGAGAGCAGGGCGGCCGACCACGGGTTGACGCCTCCGGTCGCGCGGGTGGGCGACTCGGGGACGATCACGAGGGCGAGCACCGCGGCGGTCACGGTGAGGGCGACCGGCACGAGGAACAGTCCGCGCCAGCTCAGGGCGGCGGCGAGCGGACCCGCCAGCACGGTGCCGAGGCCGCTGCCGATCGCGATGATCGAGGCGATCGCGCCGATGGCGGACGGGAGGCGGTGCGGCGGGAACTCGTCGCGGATGATGCCGAACGCGAGCGGGAACATCGCCCCGCCGAGACCCTGGACCACGCGGCCGGCGATGAGGACGCCGATGGAGGGCGCGACGGCGGCGATCACGCTGCCGAGTGCCACGGCGAGCAGCGCGAGCACGAAGACCCGGCGCTTGCCGACCAGGTCGCTACGCGCCCGAGCAGGGGCGTGGCGACGGCGGCGGCGATCAGCCAGGCGGTCATGGTCCAGGTGACCCCGGCGGTGGTGGTGTGGAGGTCCTGCTGGATGACCGGGAGGACCGGGACGACGAGCGACTGGAGCGTCGCGAAGGAGGCCACGCTGAGCGCCAGGACGGCGAAGGTGGCGGACGGGCGGGATCGAGACATAGGTACGGTCTTTCCGTTTCTCGAAGGAAGGCCGACGTGTGGTCGACCGGGTGAATCTCTGGGGAAGAGGAGTTACAATTGGAGGGAGGCTCCGTTCGGAGGGTGCCTCCGGTTACATCCATGACGATACCGGAGGGTGCCTCCGCTTCGCAACCCTCAGTTTTCGAGACCTCGGAAGGACCACCGCCGTGACCGGCACAGAAGTAGCCGACAGCACCGTCGCGCGTCCCCTCATCCAGCGCCCGCAGCGCGCGGACGCCCGGCGCAACTTCGACGCCCTGCTCGCCGCCGCCCGCGAGGCGTTCGCGCAGGACGGCGCCGGCGCCTCCCTGGAGGACATCGCCCGCCGCGCGGGCGTCGGCATCGGCACCCTGTACCGCAACTTCCCCACCCGCGACGCCCTGGTCGAGGCCGTCTACGTCGAAGAGGTGGAGGCTGTCGTCCGCGCCGCCGACGACGCCGCCTCCCTCGAGCCGTGGGAGGCCGTGCAGGCCTGGCTGCGCCGGTTCCTGCTCTACGTCGGCACCAAGAAGGCCCTGCTGGAGGGCCTCAACAAGGACTCCCCCGTCCTCCTGAGCTGCCGCACCTCCCTCTACGATGCGGGCGAGCCGCTGGTACGCCGCGCTCAGGAGGCCGGCGAGCTGCGGCCCGACGCCACCATCGGCGACGTCATCCGCATGGTGTCCGGCATCGCCGGGGTCGCGTTCGACGACGACGAGCAGCGCGACCGCGTCGTCGCGATGGCGATCGACGGCCTCCGCGCCCGCTGATCCGCCGCGCCCGCAGATTCGGCCCCGGCACCTGAAAGTGTTCTCAGACACCTGAAATCTTCCGTAGGCTGGAAGACATGGAGCTCGGTGTCTATGCGGTGATCGCCGTCGCGGTGATCGTCGGCGTAGCCGCCTTCGCCCGCAGACTCGGCGTCGCCGCGCCCATCATCCTCGTGATCGTCGGCGTCACCCTCTCGGTGCTGCCCGGGGTGCCGGACATCGAGGTGCCGCCGGAGGTCATCCTCGACGGGCTGCTGCCGCCCATCCTGTACGCGGCGGCGATCAGCGTGCCGCTCACCGACTTCCGCCGCAACCTCGCCCCGATCGCCGGGCTGTCGATCTTCCTCGTCGTCGTCACCGCGTTCGCGACCGGCTTCCTGCTCTACACGATGCTGCCCGACCTCAACCTGGCCGCGGCCATCGCGCTCGGAGCGATCATCAGCCCGCCCGACGCGGTCGCGGCGACCTCCATCGGCCGCAAGCTCGGCCTCCCGCCGCGCCTCCTCACCGTGCTGGAGGGCGAGGGCCTGGTCAACGACGCCACCGCCCTCGTGCTGCTGCGCACCGCCCTGGCCGCGGCGGTCGGCACCCTCGCCACTCCGCTCGCCGGCGTGCTCGACTTCTTCTCGGCCGTGATCATCGCGCTCGTGATCGGGTTCGTCGTCGGCTTCGTCACCGTCTGGGTGCGGTCGAAGCTGAGCGATCCGGTGCTCGACACCGCACTGTCGGTCGTCGTGCCGTTCGCCGCGTTCGCCCCGACGGAGGCGCTGCACGGCTCCGGCGTGCTCGCCGTCGTCGTCACCGGCCTCTACACCGGGCACGCGGCGCCGCGGCAGTTCAGCGCGCAGGCGCGGATCAGCGACCGGATCAACTGGCACACCATCCAGTTCCTGCTCGAGAACGGCGTCTTCCTGCTCATCGGACTGGAGCTGCGCACGCTCATCGCCGATGTCGAGCACCCCGAGATCCTCAGCGTCTGGGACGCGGTCGGCATCGGCCTGATCGCGATGGCCTCCCTGGTGGTCATCCGCTACATCCTGATGGGGCCGCTCATCCTCGCCCTCCGAAGACGCGGGGAGCGCGCCGAGAAACAGGTGCTGAGGGAGTGGCTGATGATCAGCTACTTCCGCGACCATCCGGTGCGCTACCGCTGGCAGGCCCAGCGCAAGCAGCGGGCCGAGCAGCGCTACTGGCGGCACCGCAGCGACCTGGAGGAGTTCCGCCAGGAGGCCATCGACTGGAAGGGCGGGGTCGTCCTCGGCTGGTCGGGGATGCGTGGCGTCGTCACCCTGGCGGCGGCGCAGTCGCTTCCCGCGGACATCCCGTATCGCCCGCAGCTCATCCTGATCGCGTTCACGGTCGCGTTCGTCAGCCTGGTCGTGCAGGGCGGCACCCTCCCCTGGCTCATCCGCGTGCTCGGGCTGCAGGGCATCGACATCAAGGACGACAGGAGGCTGCTCGCGCAACTCCTCGACGACCTCAGCGAGGCGGGCCTCGCCGTGCTGGACGACCCGGAGTCCGCCTCGGGCGCCACCGCGCCGGTCGACCCCGAGCTCGTGGAGCGCGTGCGCCAGACCACCTACCTCCGCGCCGAGGCGGCCTGGGAGCGCATCGTGCTCTACGACACGCCCCCGGAGGGCCGTCCGCACCACGTGTACCGCACGCTGCGGCTGGCGGTGGTGGACGCCGAGCGCGACCGGCTGCTGGAGGAGCGGGCGCGCGGCGCCTACCCGTCGCGCATCCTCAGCGAGGCCCAGTCCATGCTCGACATCGAGGAGACGCGGCTTCAGTCCAGGGCGCGGTGACGCGCGGCGCCGCTCGATCGCACGAGGCCGGCGTCGGCGAGCTCGTGCAGCACCGCGCGGAGCGCGTCCACGCTGCTCCCGTCCGGCGCCGGGCCGAACTCGCGCTCGGCGACGGCGACGAGCCGGTCCAAGGTCAGCGGGACCTCGAGCAGCCTCCAGACCAGCGAGGAGAGCGGCGTCAACCGGGTGATCGTGTCCCGGGCGAGCACGACCGCGTCGCCGTCGAGGTCGACCCAGTCGTCGACCTCCGCGCGGCTGTACGTCACCCCCGAGTCCGCTCCGCTCCGCAGCAGCTCGCGCACCGGCTCGACCAGGTCGGCGGCCTCCCGGTAGCTGATCATCTGGACGCCGCCGCAGCGCCGGACCAGCCCGTCGAGCAGGCTCAGCGGCCGCGGCAGCGCGTTGAAGTAGTTGACCTGCGCGACGAGGTCGCCGAGGACCTCCCGCAGCCCGACCGTCCGGATCGTCGGTGTCGTGGCCGCGTCGGTGCGGTCGAGGAGGGCGATCCGCGTCAGCCGCAGCCGTGGCCCCGGCCGCAGCAACCCGAGCTCGTCGGGCCCGGTGACGTGCCGCCCGCGCGCCTCCGACTTCTTGAACGCCAGCGGCTGGGGGAAGGCGAGCACCTCGCCGGAGGGCCTGACCGCGACCGTTTCATCCGACACATAGCCCAGCGCCCTGCCGAGCAGCGCGGCGGCGGTCGATTTGCCGGCCCCGGACGGCCCGACGAGCGCGATGACGCCGCCCGTCGCAGGATCGGCCAGGCCCGCCGCGTGGAACGTCACCAGCTCCCCGCGGTTCGCCTCGATCGCGCGCTGATTGAGGGCGCGGCGGAGGGCGACGCCCACCGCGTCGAGGTCGTGGCCGGTGACGTCCGCGCCGGATCCCGGGGCGGCGGCGACGGTGATCGTGTCCCCCGCGTCGCCCCGGGCCGCCAGGCGCCGCCACTGGTCGCGGAGCCGATCGGCGTCGGACTCCGGGAACCCGTCCAGGACGACGCGCAGCCGCGCGCCGAGAGCGTCCACCTGGAATTCGCGCGCCACCCTGATCCACCCTCCGGCTTGAAACTTCTCATGCAAGATTAGACGGCTGTCGCGCCACTCCCGGGATGCACCTTGTTTTGAATTGTTCAAAAGAGAACCGCTAGCGTGGCAGGGATGGACACCGCACAGCTCGAAGGCGCCCTGCGCGCGTCGGGCCTGCGCGTGACGCAGGGGCGGCTCGCCGTCCTCGATGCGCTCGACGCGCATCCCCACGTGGACGCCGAGGCGGTGTACCGCGCCGTGCTGCCCGCGCTGCCCGGCACGTCGATCCAGAACGTCCACAACGTCCTCGGCGACCTCACCGCCGCCGGCCTGCTGCGCCGCATCGAGCCGGCGCACTCGCCTGCGCTGTACGAGCGGCGCGTCGGCGACAACCACCACCACGTCGTCTGCACCGCGTGCGGCGCGGTGGCGGATGTGGAGTGCGTCGTCGGCCATGCGCCCTGCCTGCACCCCTCGGGGGCGGCGGGATACGTGGTGGACGTCGCGGAGGTCACCTTCTGGGGGCTGTGCCCGTCCTGTCAGGAGCGCGCGGCGAAAGCCCCGTCGCACGCCGAATGAGGTTAGGAGAACCATGACGGAGAACCACACGACCACCCAGACCGGCACCCCGGTCGCCAGCGACGCGCACTCGCTGACGTCCGGGCAGGACGGCGCGACCGCGCTCCACGACCGGTACCTGGTCGAGAAGCTCGCCCAGTTCAACCGCGAGCGCATCCCGGAGCGGATCGTGCACGCCAAGGGCGGCGGAGCGTTCGGCGAGTTCGTCGTCACCGGCGACGTGAGCGCGTACACGAAGGCCGCGGTATTCCAGCCGGGCGCCACCACGCGGACCGTCCAGCGGTTCTCGTCGGTCGCCGGTGAGATGGGGTCGCCCGACACCTGGCGCGACGTCCGCGGCTTCTCGGTGAAGTTCTACACGACCGAGGGCAACTACGACATCGTCGGCAACAACACCCCGGTGTTCTTCATCCGCGACGGCATCAAGTTCCCCGACTTCATCCACTCGCAGAAGCGCCTCCCCGGCTCCGGGCTGCGCGACGCCGACATGCAGTGGGACTTCTGGACGCTCTCCCCGGAGTCCGCGCACCAGGTCACCTACCTGATGGGCGACCGCGGCCTCCCGCGCTCGTGGCGGACCATGCCCGGCTACGGCTCGCACACCTACCAGTGGATCAACGCGGCGGGCGAGCGGTTCTGGGTGAAGTACCACTTCCACGCGCTGCAGGGCAACGAGGAGATGCGCGGCGCCGAGGCGCAGCGGATCGCGGGTGAGGACGCGGACTACTACCGCCGCGACCTCTACGAGGCGATCGAGCGCGGCGACTTCCCGGCGTGGAAGGTGAGCGTGCAGGTGATGCCGTACGAGGACGCCAAGACCTACCGCTTCAACCCGTTCGACCTGACGAAGGTGTGGCCGCACAGCGACTACCCGCTCATCGAGGTCGGCGTCCACACGCTCAACGAGAACCCGGAGAACTTCTTCGCGCAGATCGAGCAGGCGGCGTTCTCCCCCGCCAACACCGTCCCGGGCATCGACATCAGCCCGGACAAGATGCTGATGGCGCGCGTGTTCTCCTACCCGGACGCCCAGCGCTACCGAGTGGGCACCAACTACAACGAGCTGCCGGTGAACGCTCCCGTTGCGCCGGTGCACAACTACTCGCAGGACGGCGCGGGCCGCCACGGGTTCAAGGCGGCGGCGGCTCCGGTATACGCGCCGAACTCCTTCGGTGGACCGTCGGCCTCCGCCGAGGCTGCGGGCGAGGGCTCGTGGGAGTCGGACGGCGCGCTCGTCCGCTCGGCGGCGACGCTGCACTCCGCGGACGACGACTTCGGGCAGGCGGGGACGCTGTACCGCGAGGTGTACGACGACGCGGCGCGCGAGCGCTTCCTCGACACGATCGCGGGAGCGGTCGGCGGGGTGACACGGGACGACATCCGCGAGCGGGCGATCCAGTACTGGACGAACGTGGACGCCGAGCTCGGCGCGGCGCTGCGCGCCCGGCTGGAGGCGGACATGGCCGACCCGGACGAGGCGGCGGAGTACGTGGGGGTCGCCGAGTAGGCGTATCCTCCTGCTGACGCGAACGGAGGAGATCCGGCCGGTTTCGGCTCGGGTCTCCTCCGTTCGCTGTTTTTCGGGGATGTCGGAGGCCGATCTCCTCCGTTCGCCGCGCGGTCGGTAACGGAGGAGATCAGGTGCCGGGAGGTGCCGGGTAGCAGCCAGCGGAGGAGATCGGGGCCGGGACGGGGCGGATGTCCTCCGATGCCGACGGCGGTGGGGGGCAGACGGCCAGGGGTTAGGGGTCAGGGGTCAGGGAGGCCAGGGCGCCGGACTCGAGGGCGGACCAGACCGTGCCGTCGGGGGCCACGGCGATGCCGTGCGGTTCGGAGGCGGGCGGCAGCGGCACGCGGGCGACTTCGCCGGCTGCGGTGACGTGCGCCAGGGCGTCGGCGCCCCAGAGGGAGGCCCACACGCCTCCCGTCGTGTCGGGCGCGACCGCGTGCGGTTTGGCGCCGGCGCCGAGCGGGTGGAGGGCGAGCGTGCCGTCGCGTCCGACGCGTGCGAGCGCGTCCGCGCCGATCAGGGCCGCCCAGACCGCGCCGTCCTCGGCGACCGTGATGCCGACCGGGGCGGAGCCGGCCGGCAGTTAGGTGACCGCCACTGCGGCGTCGCCGCCGCGCACGTGGCCCAGAGCGTCGATGGCGTTCATGGTGAACCAGAGCGAGTCGCCGGAGGCCGCGATCATCGACGGCATGACGTCCTCGCGGCCGACGGGGAACTCGTCCACCCGGCCGAGCACCCCGATGCGGCCGAGCGCGTCAGCGGCGAGCTCGGTGAACCACGTGGTGCCGTCGTAGACCGCGGCGACGCCGAACGGCTGCGCACCGGGAGTCGGCACGGCGACCTCGGCCAGGAGGCGCGGGCCCGGCCCGAGCAGCAGCAGGTGGCCTCCCGTCGTGTCGGTCACCCACACGTCGGAGCCGTTCGCGGCAGCGACGACCGAGGGCTGCGCACCCTCGCCCAGGTCGAGCCGGTCAGCGTGCCGTCCGGGTCGCGGCGGCCGACCGCGGCGCCGTGCACGAGCGTGAACCAGACGGCGCCGTCGTCGGTGACGGCGATGCCGTAGGGACCCTCCCCGGGCTCCCCGACGGGGATCAGCTCGACCGCCGCGCTCACAGCGTCGCGTCGATGGTGCGGTCGTACACCACGGTCCCGCCCACGCGGACGAGGCCGCCGTCGAGCGGCTCGGTGGCCAGCTCGGAGCCCTCGCCCTGCACGATGCGCAGGGCGCGGCCGAGCTTCGCGGTGAGGGCGACGGCCGCGGCGCCGGTGGCCTCGTCCTCCACGATGCCCATCGCGGGGGCGAACATGCGGGCGCGCAGCGATCCGGACTCCTCGTCGATCCACGCGTAGGCGTAGTGCTGGCCCTCGGTGAAGGAGAACGGGTCGAGCGCGTCGACCTCCTCAGGCGAGTCCAGCGGCAGCCAGGTGAAGTCGGGGGTCCAGGCGGCGCGGGCGTCGATCGCGGCCCAGTCGCCGTCGAGGTCGACCGAGACGGCGACGTCGCCGGCCTTCTCGGCGAGGGCGCCGACGGGCGTGCGCTCGTGCGCGAGCCACCAGGCGGTCCCGACGCTCGGGTGGCCGGCGAACGGGAGCTCCGACGCGGGGGTGAAGATGCGGATCGTCGCGATGCCTCCCGCGGAGTCCAGCGCGTCGACGAAGACCGTCTCGCTGAATCCGAGCGCCGCCGCGATGTCCTGCTCCCTCCCGGCCGTCGCCGGTGAGCTGGTGACGATGCCCAGCTCGTTGCCGTTGGCGCCGCGCTCGTCGGTGAAGACGCGGAGGACCACTACCTCGATTTCATCCATAGCCTCCACCCTGGCATGCGGTGCATAATCCCGCCATGAGTGACGAGGCCCTTATCCCCGCCGCCCCCAACGACGAAGCGGTCGCCATCGACCACGCCGTCGACCGGCTCGCGGAGCGATTCCCGAAGGTCCCCAGGGACCGCATCGTCGACCTGGTGCACCAGCGACACATCGAGTACACGGGCGCGCCCGTGCGCGACTTCATCCCGGTGCTCATCGAGCACGACGTCAAACGTGAGCTGGCCGCGGAGGTGACCCCGCTGGCGTGACGCAGGCGCAGCGGCTCAGGCTGCGTCCGTCAATACGTGCCCTTGACGACGAAGTAGGACCCGCGGATCGTCCCGGCCAGCCGGGACTTCTGGCGCGCGAACTTGAAGGTCGACAGCTCCTCCGGCACCTCCATGCCGTCGGACAGCTTGAAGCCGACCGCGCGCTTGCCGGCGTCGTCGATCGTGTACATGACGTTGATCGACAGACCGGACTCGTAGAAGACGTAGGCCATCCGGATGCCGTCGACCTCGAACGAGGTGACCTCCAGCGCGGGCGAGGCGATCACGATGCCGCGCTCGTCGGCGAGGATGCGGTTCACCCAGTCGAGGGCCTCCCGCTCCTCGGCGGCCGGGGCCGTCGCGAAGTCGATGTCGTACTTGTTCTTGAAGTAGCGGGACTCGTTGGCGCGCAGCCCGGCGAGCGCCGGTGCGACGGGGCTGGAGTCCAGACCCTCTGTCGAGACGGTGACGAAATCCACGACCTGGCGCATGCGGCCCTCCCTGCTCGGCTCTCCCACCACCCTACTGGCGGGTGTCAGGCCCCGGCGAAGGTGACGATCGCGTCGGTCGCGAAGCCGGCGACGATCCCGGCGAAGATGCACCACGCGACCAGGGTCTTCATCCCGGTGCGGCGGGCGACGGCCAGCAGCTCGATGACGACGTAGAGGATGGAGCCGGCGGCGAGCCCCAGGAACGCGATGGAGACGATATCGCTGCTGAACGCCTGGCCGATGACGGTGCCGAGGAAGGTCGGGCCGCCTCCGATGATCCCGAGCAGCGCGAGGTAGCCCCAGGACGGCCGCGTGCCGCTGAGCGGGGCGACGATCCCGAAGCCCTCGGTGGCGTTGTGAAGGCCGAAGCCGACGATGAGCAGCACGGCGAAGGCGAGCTCGCCCTGCGCGGCGGCGGTGCCGATCGCGAGGCCCTCGGCGAAGTTGTGCAGGCCGATGCCGATCGCGATGGTGAGCGCCAGCCGGCGGGCGCCAGCGCGGGACTCCACCTCGGTGGCGGCGACGATGGCGACGCCGGTCGCGGTGCCGACGGCCGGGCTCGAGCCTGAGCCGTGCGGGTGGTTCGAGGCCTGCGTCCCGTGCGATCCGTCCGGGCCCGCGGGAGGCCGGATCGGCGACGCCAGCGCCAGCGCGCGCCGCTTCATGTACCGGTCGACGTAGGTCAGGGTGAGCAGCCCGAGGCCGATGCACGCGGCCATCAGGAATCCCTGCCCGAGCGCCGGGCCGAGCTGGTGGGCGGAGAGCGCCTTGTCGACCGGCTCCCACGCCTGCGAGAGGACGTCCCAGAGCAGGAAGATCAGGATGCCGGTCGCGAGTGCGTTCAGGGCGGCTTTCAGGCCGACCGCGTTCGAGCGCAGTCGGCCGATCGGCAGGCCGAGGAAGATCGTGAGACCGGCGACGGCGCCGAGAGCGGCGACACCCATGGGAGGCATGAAGATCCTTCGTGGAGGCTGTTGACATCGAACCGGCGGGCTCCGGCCGCATTCGATTGTAAGGTAAGCCTCCCCTTACACAGAATCAATTGAGAGGAGTCGCAGCCTCTTGAAAAATGTGGCATCACAGCCGCAACGATGTATGTAGGCTAGGAGTCGTCTCTGGAGCGTTGCGGCAGTGGGGTGAGTCAGTGAGGGTTTCTTCGAGTGTCGATGCCGCGCAGGATGCGGTTTCGCGGTTTTCGGGCGTGCATGTCGAAGCGCCTGGCCAGCGCGCGAGCGTCGGTTCGAGCACCATCGGGAGCATGGCCTCCGCCGCTGCCGTTGCGAACCAGGTCCTGATCCGTCTTTCTGACCTTGTGTCCTCTCTGCAAGACCAGACCGGGAAAGTCACCGATTTGGCTTCAGCGCTCGAGCTGCGCGATACCGATGACGCGGGGACCTGGACGTGGGACCTGTGAACGATCGGAGTGCGGCCCTGCGGGCAGACTGTGACCGGAGGATCGGGGCGCAGGAGAATCAGGTCGATGAGGACCTGACCGCGCTTCGTCAGCTCGACGAGCGATGGGCGACCTATCGACGCGTGATGCGTGCGAACGTCGAACGCTTCGAGGAATCTGGTAACGCTGTCGGTGCAGAGAACTATTTTGTGCAGCGCGACCTCTCGGCCCTGCGGGAGGTTGGTGCGTACGCCGAAAGACTCGCCAGTGAACAGTCCGCCTTATGCGAGGAGGCGTCACGCACGATCCGTGCCGAGAGTGAAGCTGGGATCGAGCGGCTGAGAAACGAGCGGAGCCGACTGCCATGGGACTGATCTACCGTTCGAATGACTCCAGCAGCGTGATCACGGCGCTCACGAAGAACCTCGCGCAGGGTCACGCCGTGCTGTCTGAGCTGGAAATCGCGAACGCCCATGTGGTCGGTTCACTGGAGGGCGGGGACCTCTCGGGCAAGGGATATGCCGCCGCCCGCACGCTATTCGAGGAGCAGGTCGGCTCGGCTATCGCCGAGCATCAGGAACTACTCGATTCTCTCCGGCGAGACCTTGACGTGAATGAGCGCGAGGATTCGAGGGTCAGCCAACACGGCGTGTTGCACGAAGGCGAGCTGAATGTGCAGTTGCACGCGAGCCGGGCGATGAAACTCGCGACCGAGGACCTGATCGAGGTCAACGCCGCGGCCGCCGGTGCGATTTCTGCGGTGCCGCTGCTGGGTGAGTCGTTGCAGCTTCTGAACCGTCAGCTGGAAATGGTCGTCGACCAGCTCGATCGAACCGTTCGCGGTCTGGAAGACCGCCTCGCCGCTCTGCTCGAGTTCGACATGGCGACCAGCGGGCTCTTCCAGCAAGCTGTGGCTGCGCCGGCTGGGGCGGTGTCCGCTGCTTCGGCGCTGACGACGAAGACTGGCAAGAAGGGTCAGCAGGAGGTTCGGTCGGCGCGGACGAGCACGGCTTCTCGCTCGGTCCGCCCAAACGACCCCGCATCCAGTGGGATGAGGATTTCATCTACAACTCGGCCGCTCCGACGTTCGCGGATCACGCGAGTTCGATGAAATGGATTGCCATGATGAGAGGCGCGCAGTTGTTGAGGGGTAGGGAGCTCGCCGATGCTCTCGCGACGTACGAGCATTACTGGTCGAACACAGGCGACCCCTTCGTCATCGATTTCGAGAAGGCTTATGGCGATGATCCAACGATCGCCCGCAATATCGATGAAGCGATTCGTGTCGCACAGCTCTCTGCGGATGGATACGCAACCGGCGGGCGAACGTCATTCTCCATCACGGGGAACGCCGGCCCCGCCGGCGGATACCCGAGCACCGAGAATTGGCAGAAAGCGATCGGTGCCTACCAGCAGTGGACGAGCGCAGACGTGGCGGTTACCGGCAATCAGGCAACGATGACCGTGACGGTTCACGCCGAGGACTACTACAACTTCAACCGCGGGCAGGCGGATATCGCATCGGGAGAGTCTGACGACGAGAACGGCAGATTCACCGAGGTAGGTTTGGCGCGACCATTCGAGACCACTGGCGAGGTTCTTCGAAGCGTGACGTGGACTGTGGGCGATCCGAAATCTGTGAAGGTGACTGTTCCACCCCAGCCGGAAGACCATCGCTGAGGGCGGAGGGGCACAGTGAAAAAGGTCTTCTCAGTCAACGGATTGCGTGCAGCACATGCTCTCGTCTTCACGCTCTGCCTGAGCGCTTGCGCCCCGCAGGCTGCGGGTGATGAGAATCTACGAGGAGGACACAACGTGCAATCTGCCACGAAAGAAGGCACAAGCGAGGTGCGGCATGAGCTCGAACCTCTGACAAAACGGTTTCCGCAGCTCAGCGATGCGGCTTCCGCGACGTGGATGTCAGGCACGATGGGTGACCCTCGAGTGCCGGGGCCAAGCACCTACTGGATCGACGCGATCGTGGAGCTCCCGGTGGCCGAGCACGCCGAGTTACTGAATGCCGTTTCGGCGACGGAGCGTCCTCTGCCCGACGACTTCTCGCCACTGCTGCACGCAGCGATCCCGGACGGACAGTTGCGCACCTCGAGCGAACTGAACGAACGCTTCTCGCACGGAAAGTTCGTGTGCAAGGTCTACTTAGTGACAGATGGACAGAGCCTGGTCCTCAGCACGCTTTTCCAATAGCGCGCGTCACTCCGTGCGCGGCACCACGACCATCGGCACCGGCAGCTCGCGCAGCATGGCGGCCGCGGTCGAGCCGAGGAAGAGGCGGCTGGGCTGCGCGAGGCGGCTGGAGCCGACGACGACGATCTCACCGGGCTCCCAGTCGAGGCGCGCCACCGCGTTCTGGATGTTGTCGCCCTTGGCCACGACCGCGGTCGCGACGACGCCCGTCGCAGCGCTGGCCTCCTCCAGCACCGCGGCGGCGTGGTGCTCGCCGACGCTCTGCTTGGGGGCCGCGGCGTCGCCGGGGAGGTCGAGGGCGAGCAGCGAGACCAGCCGCAGCGGGACGCCCGCCGCGGCCGAGAGCCGTTCGCCGGTCGTGAGCACGTCCGCGGCGCCCGCGCGGGTGCCGACCATGCTCGTCACGCGCGTGAGCTGCGGCGCGTGGTCGCGCCAGCCCTCCGGCGCGAGCAGGACCGGGACCGGCGAGGCGTGCAGCAGCGCGCCCGCGACCGAGCCGACGGTGAAGCGGCCGAGGAGGCCGCCGCGCGCGGCGCCGACCACGATCAGGGTCGCGTCCAGCTCCTCCGCGGCGGTGAGCAGGCCCTCGGCGAGCGAGTCGCCGAAGACGACCCGCCCGCTGAAGGCGACCGACGACGGGACGCGAGTGCGCGCGTCCGCCAGCCAGCCCTCCGCGGTGTCGCGCAGGAGGGCGTCGTAGGCCGGGTCGTTCGGCACGTTTCCGCGCCGGGAGGTGTCCGGCATGACCAGCGCCACGTGGAGGTCGGCTCCGAAGGAGGCGGCCAGCGCGGCGCCCGCGGCGAGGGCGTCGTCTCCGGACGGGGTGGCCTCGTATCCGACGAGGATGCGCTGAGTGGTGGGCATGGTCTGCTTCTTCCGGCTCGGGTGGTGCGGAGGATCGGGTGGTGGGGAGGGCGGCTCGCCCGGTTGAGGCCGGCCGCCCTCCCCCGGGGTCACGCGGGGATGAGCGTGTACTTGGTGCTCAGGTACTCGTGGATGCCTTCGAGCCCGCCCTCGCGGCCGAGGCCCGACTGCTTGACGCCGCCGAACGGTGCGGCGGCGTTGGAGACGAGCCCGGTGTTGAGGCCCATCATCCCGGTGTCCACGCGGTCGATCATGCGCTGGCCGCGCGCGAGGTCCTGCGTGAACACGTAACCGACCAGACCGTACTCGGTCTCGTTCGCGCGTGCCACGGCCTCCTCCTCGGTGGAGAAGGTCGTGATGGCGAGGATCGGGCCGAAGATCTCCTCGCGGAGGATCTCGCTGCCGGGCTGCACGTCCACGAGCACGGTCGGCTCGAAGAAGAAGCCGTCGCCTTCCGGGGCCTTTCCGCGGCTGAGGACGCGCGCGCCGCGCGACACGGCGTCGTCGACGAGCGCGGTCATGGAGGCGACCGCGCGGTCGTCGATGAGCGGGCCGATGGTGACGCCGGGCTCGGTGCCTGCGCCGATCTTCATGGCGTCGACCTTCTCGGTGACGCGGCGGGCGAACTCGTCGGCGACGTCCTCGTGGACGATGAAGCGGTTCGCGGCGGTGCAGGCCTGGCCGATGTTGCGGAACTTCGCGAGCATCGCACCCTCGACGGCCTTGTCCAGGTCGGCGTCCTCGAAGACGACGAACGGGGCGTTGCCGCCGAGCTCCATCGAGGTGCGCAGCACGTTCTGACCGGCCTGCGCGAGCAGGGAGCGGCCGACCGGCGTCGAGCCGGTGAACGACAGCTTGCGCAGGCGCGGGTCGGCGATGATCGGAGCGGAGACGGCGCCGGAGGTGTTCGTCTGGACGACGTTCACCACACCGGCCGGCACACCGGCGTCGGCGAGGAGCTGCGCGAAGAACAGCGTGGTCAGCGGGGTCAGCTCGGCCGGCTTCACGACGACGGTGCAGCCCGCGGCCAGCGCGGGAGCGATCTTGCGCGTCGCCATCGCGAGCGGGAAGTTCCACGGCGTGATGAAGAACGACGGCCCGACCGGTCGCTGCGAGACGACCATCGTGCCGGTGCCCTCCGGGTTCTGCCCGTAGCGGCCGGCGATGCGCACGGCCTCCTCGGAGAACCAGCGCAGGAACTCGCCGCCGTAGGTGACCTCGCCGTTGGCCTCGGCCAGCGGCTTGCCCATCTCCAGCGTCATGAGCAGCGCGAAGTCCGCGCGGCGCTCCTGCAGCAGGTCGAACGCGCGGCGCAGGATCTCGGCACGGGTGCGCGGCGGCGTCGCCGCCCAGGCGTCCTGTGCGGCCACCGCGGCGTCGAGGGCGCGGATGCCGTCCTCGGGCGTCGCGTTGGCGATGCGCTTGATGACGCGGCCGGTGGCCGGGTCCTGCACCTGGATCTGCGGGCGGGTGCCCTGCTCCCAGACGCCGCCGATGAAGAAGCCGTCGGGGACGCGGGCGAGGAGGTCGGCCTCCTGCGCGGTGAAGTTCTGGGCGGTGAACTGGGTGGTCGTGGTGTCGACGGCGCTCATGCGTTGGCCACCGCCTCCGCGACGACGTCCAGCCCCTCGATGAGGAGGTGGTCCGGGATGCTGAGCGGCGGCAGGAACCGGATCACGTTGCCGTAGGTGCCGCAGGTGAGCAGCACGACGCCGGCCGCGTGAGCGGCGGCGGCGACCTTGGCGGTCAGCGCGGCGTCGGGCTCGCCGGTCTCCGGGTCCACCAGCTCGATCGCGACCATCGCGCCCTTGCCGCGCACCTCGGCGACGCGCGGGTCGGCGGCGCGGAGAGCGCCGAGCTTCTCGAAGAGGATCTCGCCGATGGCGCGGGCGCGCCCGGCCAGGTCCTCCTGCTCGTAGGTCTCGATCGCGGCGAGCGCGGCGACGCAGGCGAGCGGGTTGCCGCCGTACGTGCCGCCGAGGCCGCCGACCTGCGGGGCGTCCATGATCTCGGCGCGGCCGGTGACGGCCGACAGCGGGAGGCCGCCGGCGATGCCCTTGGCGGTGACGATCAGGTCGGGGACGATGCCGAACTGCTCGGAGGCGAACATGGTGCCGGTGCGGGCGAAGCCGGTTTGCACCTCGTCGGCGATGAAGACGACCCCGTTCTCGTTCGCCCACTCCTGGAGCGCGGGGAGGAAGCCGTCGGCGGGGACGATGAAGCCGCCCTCGCCCTGGATGGGCTCGATGATGATCGCGGCCAGGTTGGACGCGCCGATCTGCTTCTCGATCAGGGTGATGGCGCGCTTGGCCGCCTCGGCGCCGGACAGGCCGCCGTCGCGCAGCGGGTAGCTGAGCGGCGCGCGGTAGATCTCGGGCGCGAAGGGGCCGAAGCCGTTCTTGTACGGCTGGTTCTTGGCGGTGAGGCCCATCGTCAGGTTCGTGCGGCCGTGGTAGGCGTGGTCGAACGCGACGACGGCCTGCTTGCCGGTGTAGTGCCGGGCGACCTTGACCGCGTTCTCCACGGCCTCGGCGCCGGAGTTGAACAGGGCGCTGCGCTTGACGAAGTCGCCGGGGGTGAGCCGGTTGAGGGCCTCGGCGACCTCCACGTAGGAGTCGTACGGGGCGACCGTGAAGCAGGTGTGGGTGAAGGCGGCGACCTGCGCGGTCACGGCCTCGACCACGCGCGGGGCGGCGTTGCCCACTCCGGTCACGGCGATGCCGGAGCCGAAGTCGATGAGGGAGTTGCCGTCGACGTCGACGAGCACACCCCCGCCGGCTGCGACGGTGAACACGGGGATGGTGGCGCCGACGCTCGCGGCGACGGCCTGCGCCTTGCGCTCGGCGCGCTTGCGCGACTCGGGGCCGGGGATGGGGGTGACGAGCCGGCGCTCCTGGGGGAGCGAGGGTCCGCCGACGATTGTTGCGGAGGCGGGAGTAACGATGGTCATGGCGGCATCGTAGGGAAACGGCGTGTCCCGCGCCTGGACGGGCCGTACAATTCGAACGTCAGGAATCGACACCCTGGCAGATGGAGTGCTCCCGATGCCCGCGACCCTCGCCCAGCTGCTCGCCCGGCCCGAGCTCGGCCTCCACCTGCTCACCGCGGGAGACGTCGGCGAGCTGGACGTGCCGCTGTCGTGGGCGCACAGCTCCGACCTCCCCGACCCGACGCCGTTCCTGTCGCCCGGGCAGGTGCTGCTCGTGACGGGGACGCCCGAGGACGTCGACCCGTACGTGTCCCGGCTGGTCGAGCACGGGATCGCCGGGCTGGGCTTCGGCACGGAGGTCGTGCGCGACACCCCGGAGCCGCTGGTGGAGGCGTGCGCCAGGCACGGCCTCCCGCTGTTCGAGGTGCCGTACCGGACGCCGTTCATCGCGGTGGCGCGGTTCGTCGCCGACCGGCTGGCCGCCGACGCCTACGCGCGCAACACCTGGGCGCTGCGGGCCTCCCGGGCGATCTCGCTCGCGGCGCTGCGACCGGACGCGCTCGGCGCGGTGCTCGCCGAGCTGGCCCGCCAGATCGACCGGCCGGTGGCGCTGATCGGGGCGGACGGGACGCTGGACCGGCTCGCGCCGGCCGGAGCGCTGGACGCGTCGGCGCGGGCAGTGCTGGTCGGCGCGGCCGAGCCGCTGCTGCGCAGTCGACGCAGGGCCGCGGGGACGGCGGAGACCGAGGCCGGACCGTTCTCCCTGCAGACACTGGGCGCGGCCGGGCGGCTGCGCGGCGTGCTCGCGATCGGGTCGGAGGGGCTCGACCAGGCGGCGCAGCAGGTGGTGACGGGGGTCGTCGCGCTCGCCGGGCTCGCGCTGGAGCAGAGCAGAGCGACCGATGCGGCGCGGGCCCGCCTCCGCACTGCGGTGTGGCGTGCGTTGCTGGCCGGCGACGTCGCGCTGGCGGAGGCGGTAGCCGAGCCGGTGCTCGGCGCGCTGCCCGAGCAGCCGGCGCGCGTGACGGTCCTGCATGGGGCCGCGGTCGCGGCGGCGGCGGACTGGCTGGAGGCCGGGGGCGACGGGTTCTTCGCCCGCGACGGGCAGGACCTGGTGGCGCTCGGGTCGTCGCCGGAGGCGATCGCCCAGCTGGCCGAGCGGTTCGAGCTGCGCGGCGGGTCGTCGGCCCCCGTGACGTTCGGGGCGCTGACGTCGGGCGTGACGCAGGCCGGCGTCGCGGCCCGCCGGTCGAGCAGGGACGACCGGGTGCCGTCGTTCGACGACGTGGCGGCGGCCGGGATGCTCGCCCTCCTCCAGACTCCGGACGCGCGCGCGGTCGCGGCGACCGCCCTCGCGCCGCTGGCGGAGGCCGACCCGGCGCTGCCCGGCATCCTGCGCACCTGGCTCGACGCCGACGGGGTGTACGACGTGGCCGCGCGGCGGCTCGGGATGCACCGGCACACCCTGCGGGCGCGGGTCGCGGACGCCGAGCGGCTGCTCGGGCGCGACCTCGGCGGGTTCGCGGCGCGCGCGGACCTCTACGCCGCGCTGCGTGCGGCGGAGTAGCGACGCGCCTTAGCGGTCGACCGGCACCAGCACGTCCGGAGCGAGAGCGTCCGGGGCCAGCGTTGCGTCGGTCGTGATGTGCTTGGCGGCACGGATCCGCGTGACGACCAGCGCACCGGCGGCCGCCGCGGCCGCGATGAAGAACAGCGCGGCGATCGCGAGGTCCACCCACTGGCGGCGGGTGAAGCCCAGGTGATGCCCGACGGCCACCGTCGCGAGGCCGTGGTCGACGGCCGGGGTGGTCAGGGCGCCGAGCGCGACCGCCGCCACGACGAACGCGAACCCGAACAACGACCAACCGACACTGCGCATGGTCCCATTCAAACCCACGGGATGCGCCGGGCAACCCCGCCGGGCCGATCGTTACCGGTCGTTCAGGTAACGAACGAACTGACAGGACATGCCGTCTCGCGGGTGGCGCAGGCGGCGTGTCCTGTCAGTTGGATGGCGGTCAGCGCACGGCGAGGTCGACGATGCGTCGGCAGAGGTCGGCGTAGCCGATCCCGACGGCCGCTGCGGACTGCGGGAGCAGGCTGGTCGCGGTCAGGCCGGGCAGCGAGTTGACCTCGATCGTCCAGAGCACGCCGTCCCGGTCGAGCCGGAAGTCGGTTCGGCTGTAGCCGGAGAGGCGCAGCGCCCGGTGTGCGGTCAGCGCCGCCGCCCTGGCCTCCGCGGCCACCTCGGCCGGCAGGTCGGCCGGGAAGGTCTCCGCGACCGCGCCGGGCTGGTATTTGTCGCCGTAGCTGAACGCCGAGTCCGGGTCGACCGCGATCTCCCCCACCGCGAGCGCCTCGTCGCCGAGCACGCCGACCGTCAGCTCGCGTCCAGGCACGAAGCGTTCGAAGAGCACGGAGCCGAACACGGCCGCGCGCTCGACCGCGGCCTCCAGCTCGTCCGGGTCGCGCACGATGCTCAGCCCGACCGTCGAACCCTGCGCGTTCGGCTTCACGACGACCGGGAGCCCGAGCTCCGCCGCTGCGGCGCCCGGCTCGAGCGGGTCGAGCGCCCAGTCGGGCGTGCGCACCCCGGCCTGGAGGAGCACGCGCTTGCTGAGCTCCTTGTCCATCGCCAGCCCGCTGCCGAGCGGACCCGACCCGGTGTACGGGATGCCGGCGAGCTGCAGGAGCGCCTGCAGCTCCCCGTTCTCGCCCGAGCCGCCGTGCAGCGCGAGGAACACCAGGTCGACACCGGCGACCTCCGCGGGCAGCCGCAGTGCGCTCCCGGCGCCGGCCAGCCGGGCGAGCGCCGTCGACTCGGGAGGGGCGACCCCGACCGCGCCGGTCAGGACGCGCGCCTCCGCGGCCGCGTCGAGCGCGCCGGAGGCCGTGTCGACGGCCAGCACCTCGTGGCCGAGCCCGCGCAGCGCGCGCACCACCGGCGCCGCACTCGCGATCGACACGTCCCGCTCCTCGCTGGCCCCACCGAACAGCACACCGATCCGCATCCCGCCACCGTACCCACAACCCGCCGAGTACGCGAACAATCCGCGTACTCGAGCGTTTTCGCCTGATTTCGCCCGTACTCGACAGGTGGTCTCAGGCCTCGACAGGTGGTCGGGCCTCGGCGCGTGGTCAGGCCTCGCGGGTGATGGAGACGGAGACGAAGAGGTCCGAGCCGGCGGCTCCCGAGTAGACGCCGCGCAGCGGGGCGACGTCGGCGTAGTCGCGGCCGTGGCCGACGCGGACGTGGCGGTCGCCGATCGGGATGCCGTTGGTCGGGTCGTAGCCGTGCCAGCCGCCGCAGAACCACTCGACCCAGGCGTGCGACTCGCCGACCACGGTCTCCCCCACCGCCGCGTCGGCCTTCGGGTGCAGGTAGCCGGACACGTACCTGGCCGGGATGCCGGCCGAGCGCAGCGCCCCGATCGCGACGTGCGCGATGTCCTGACAGACGCCGCTGCGCGACTCCCAGGCCTCCCGCGCCGTGGTCCGCACGCCCGTCACCCCGCTCTCGTAGGTCATCGACTCCCCGACCGCGACGGCGATGGACTGCGCGACGGAGCACGGATCACCGGCGCCGGCCGACGACGCCGCCAGTGCGACCAGCGACGCCGGCGGCTCGGTCAGCGGCGTCTGCCGAAGCTGCTGCACGCACTCCCCCGACCGCGCGACGGCCTCGGCCAGCTCCGGCCAGCCGAGCGGGTCCGGCGCGTGCGGCGCATCCAGGACCTCCACCAAGCTGGTGGCCGTGATCGTCAGCTCGCGGTGCGGGTTCAGCACGTCGAAGGCGAGCACGCGCGTGCCCCAGTAGTCGGTGTACTGGTGGTGCGACGAGACCGGATGGACGTCGAGCGCGCTGTGCAGCACGAGCTGCCGGTCGCCGGACGCCGGCATCATCCTCGCCTCGTTGTAGGAGGCCGACACCTCCGCCCCGTACCGGTAACCGGTCGAGTGGGTCACCCGCAGCCGCTTCATCCCCGCTCCCCCGTCCAGCTCGGCGCCGTGCTCTCCGGGAAGTAGCGCCTGGTGATCGCGGACGTCGCCGCGCTGGTCGCCTCCTGGACGACGGCCATGTGCGCGGGGAGGTCGTCGAGCACCTCCGCGACCGGCCGGAACTCCAGCTCGCTCTGCACCTGGCCGAGCAGCCGCGCGGCCCGGTCGGACACGCCCGCGCGCTCGTGCCGGGGCTCGATGTCGCGCAGGCTCTCCACGGCACGCGTGACCGCGTAGAGGATCGACCGGGGGAACAGCCGGTCGTGCAGCAGGAACTCCGCCGCGTTCCGGGTGGAGGGCACCCCGCGGTACGTGCGCAGGTACGCCTCGTAGGCGCCGCAGGAGCGCAGGATGGTCGTCCAGCTCGGGCCGCTGGCCTCCGTCAGCGAGCGGGTCGCGAGCAGCCGGGCGGTCATGTCCGCCCGCTCCAGGCTGCGGCCGAGCGTGAAGAAGTGCCAGGCCTCGTCGCGGCTGGCGCCGGAGTCCATGATCCCGACGGCGAGCGCCGTGCGGTCGCGCACCCAGGTGAAGAACTCGTGGACCTTGTCGCTGGCCACCCGCCGCGGCACCCGCGCGGCCGTGGTGTTGAGGCACTCCCACAGCTCGGTCGAGACGATCTCCCTGGCGCGCCGGGCGTTCTCCCGCGCGGCGCCGAGCGAGTAGGCGATGGAGGCCGGTGTCGTGCGGTCGACGGCGAGCAGGCGCAGGACGTCCTCCCGGGCGATCGGGCCCGGCACGGTCGCGGAGCCCATCACCCCGAGCAGCGACCGGCAGGCGGTGTCCTCGTCGATCCACGGGTCCTCGAGGAGCAGCTGGAGGTGCACGTCGAGGATGCGCGCGGTGCCGTCGCTGCGCTCGACGTAGCGGCCGATCCAGAACAGGGAGGAGGCGATCCTGCTGAGCATCACGGCTCCCGTCGCTGTTGCTGCTGCTGTTGCTGCTGGTCGCTGCGCGGCGCGTCCTCCAGCGAGTGGTCGGGCGCCGGGAGCGGCGGGGCCGCGGCCTGGTCGGCGACGAGTCCGGACACGTTCCTCGCCTCCACCCGAGCGCCGCCCTCGACGCGACCGCCCTCGCCGGCGCCGGCCATCCCGACCACCCAGGTGTCCTTCGACCCGCCGCCCTGGCTGCTGTTGACGACGAGCTGGCCCTCGGCGAGCGCCACGCGCGTCAGGCCGCCCGGCAGCACCCAGACCTCCCGCCCGTCGTTCACGGCGAACGGCCGCAGGTCGACGTGCCGCGGCCGCATCCCGTCGTCCACGAGCGTGGGGATGGTGGAGAGCTGCACGACCGGCTGCGCGATCCAGCCGCGCGGGTCGGCGATGAGCAGCGCCCGCAGCCGGGCCAGCTCCTTGCGGTCGGCGTCCGGTCCGATCACCAGCCCCTTGCCGCCGGAGCCGTCGACCGGTTTGACGACCAGCTCGTCCAGGCGGTCGAGCACCTCGGCCAAAGCGTCCGGCTCCTCCAGCCGCCAGGTGTCGACGTTCGGGAGGACCGGCTCCTCGGCCAGGTAGTAGCGGATCAGGTCGGGCAGGTAGGTGTAGACGAGCTTGTCGTCGGCGACGCCGTTGCCGATCGCGTTGGCGATGGTCACGGTGCCGAGCCGCGCGGCGAGCATCAGCCCGGGCGTCCCGAGCACCGAGTCGACCCGGAACTGCAGCGGGTCGATGAAGTCGTCGTCGATGCGCCGGTAGATCACGTCGACGCGCTGCGGGCCGGAGGTGGTGCGCATCCACACCGTGCCGCCGGAGCAGAACAGGTCACGGCCCTCCACCAGCTCCACCCCCATCAGCCGGGCGAGGAGGGTGTGCTCGAAGTACGCGGAGTTGTAGACGCCGGGGGTGAGGACGACGACGTTCGGGTTCTCCATCCCGCCTGGCGCGCTCGCCTTGAGCGCCTGCAGCAGCCGGTACGGGTAGTCGCCGACCGGCCGCACGCGCATCGACGTGAACAACTCCGGGAGGGTCTGCGCCATGACGCGGCGGTTGGAGATCACGTACGAGACGCCGCTCGGCACCCGCACGTTGTCCTCCAGCACCCGCCAGCCGCCCTGCTCGTCGCGGATCAGGTCGATGCCCGACACGTGGATGCGCACCCCGTTGGCGCTCTCCACCCCCGCGGCCGCGCGGTGGAAGTGCGCGGAGGAGGTGATCAGGCCGGCCGGGATGACGCCGTCGCGCACCGCGTTCTGCGCGCCGTAGACGTCGCTGAGGAACGCCTCCAGTGCCCGGACGCGCTGCTTCACCCCGCTCTCGATCCGCGACCACTCGGCCTGCTCGATCACCCGGGGGACCGCGTCGAGCGGGAACGGCCGCTCCTCCCCCGCGAAGTCGAACGTGACGCCCTGGGCGAGGTACGAGCTGGCGAGCGCGTCGGTGCGGCCGCGGAGCTCCTCCTGCGTCAGCGCGGCCAGCGCCGCGAACAGCTCGCGGTAGGCGGGCCGGGTGCGCTCGGCGACGGCGCCGCGCACATCGGCGAACATCTCGTCGAACGGCGTGGCCCTGCCGCGCCGGCGCCGCGCGGCCTGCGTGCCGTACCCGCCGAACAGATCACCCATGCCAGGACGCTACCGAGCGCCGGTTACCCGCAGATTTCCCCACGTTTCGCGGACGTCACAACCTCCCGGTCGAAGTCGGCGGCGGATTGCCGCCAGAATGGGCGGATGAGCATCCCGATCTCCGGCACCCACTTCGGTCTCACCGCCGGCGACTACCACGCCACCATCGCGTCGGTCGGCGCCTCCCTGCGCACGCTGGAGTTCGACGGCAGGCCCCTGGTCGTCCCGTTCTCCGCCGACGAGGTGCGACCCGCGTTCCGCGGCGCGACGCTGGCGCCGTGGCCGAATCGGGTCGTCGACGGCCGGTACACCTTCGACGGGACCGAGCGCCAGCTCGCGCTCACCGAGCCCGGCCGCGGCCACGCCCTGCACGGCCTCGCCACCTGGCTCGAGTTCACCGCGATCGACCGCTCCCCCAGCAGCGTCACCCTGTCCGCGACGATCGAGGCGCAGGACGGCTACCCGCACCGCGTAGAGGTCGCTGTCGCGTTCGAGCTGGACGAGGACGGCCTCCACACCACGGTCACCGGCACCAACACCGGCACGACGCCCGCGCCGTGGGGCACCGGTCCGCACCCGTACCTGGTGGCGGGCGAGGGCCGCGTGGACGACTGGACGCTCGACCTCCCGGCCGACCGGGTGCTCACGGTGACCGAGGACCGGCTGATCCCGGCCGGCCTGGCCGATGTGATGGGCGGCCCCTTCGACTTCCGGGCCGCGCGCCCGATCGCCGACACGTTCATCGACCACGCCTTCACCGGGCTGCGCCGCGACGCCGACGGCACCGCGACGGTCTCGCTGCTCGCCCCGGAGGGCACCGGCGTCGCCATGACCTGGGACGCGGCGTGCCCGTGGGTGCAGGTGCACACGGCGGACCGCGACGTGCCCGAGCTGAACCGGCTGGGACTGGCGGTCGAGCCGATGACCTGCCCGCCGGACGCGTTCAACTCGGGGACGGATCTGATCGTGCTGGAGCCCGGGGAGTCGGCGGCGGCGGGGTGGACGATCCGGGCGCTCTGAGCCGGCGCTAGCCCGCGGAGGCGGCGGGCGTCTCGATCGCGCGCGGCGAACGCAGCCCCTGGACGAGGAAAAGCACGCCGGTCAGGAGCAGGGCGAGCGGGATCCCGACCAGCCCCCAGAGCCAGACGCCGAGCACCGCGGGGAGGGGGATCCGGCTCACCACCATCACGCCGGCCAGGACCAGCGCGACGACCGGAAGCGCCCAGCGGGCCGGTCCCGTGACGACTCCCGCCCGGAAGACGCTGACCGCGGCCACGATCAGCGCGACCACCCGGACGATCTCCAATGTCCAGAACAGGATGCTCACGAGGGCGAGCACTGCGGAGTTCACGCCCACCGCGGTCATGTTCACCGCGACGTATCCGGCGGACACGATGCTGGTCAGGGCGAAGAGCACGAGGGCGGTCCTCCCGACCCGGGACGACCCGGCGATGCCCGGCTCGCCGCGGACGCCGAAGGCCAGCACGACGAACGCGATGACCAGGACGGCAGCGGACGCCGTCCCGGCGAAGGGCGTCTCCGCGGAGTACAGCCATGAGGTGCCGGGCGGCGGGAAGAGGAAGGCCAGTTCCGCCACGATCGGGATCAACGTCGCGAGAACGAGGCCGGCCCCGCCCCAGGTCAGCGTGGTGCGCGACGCACTCAGCGGCTCAGTCGTCACGGTGCCGCCCCCTTGTCGGTTCGGACCGCAACCGAGCGGCCCAGCGGGCACCGCGCCCGCGGCACCCGTTGAGGAGACTCTGCTTCACCGGCGCGCAAACGTCAAGCATCACGTCCGCGTAGGCCCGGTGAACGGTCGGTCAGAGGCCCGCCGGGAACACTTGTGACAACCAGGTGATGGCGAGAAAGACGATCGGCACGAGAAACACGATCCCGATCGGGACCGCGATGATCCACACGATCGCCAGCGCCAATCGCGGATAGGGGCTCACACTCAGGTAGCGCGTATGCCACGCGATACACAGTGCGGCAAAGAGCAGCGGCAGCCACACCCAGGAGGTGGAGATCGGAGTTGCGACCACGTAGAGCTCCGCCCATGGGTTGTGATACGAGGACTCCCTGGATCGCCGCAGCGTCTCCAGCCCGACGATGACCGAGCCCCAGAACACCGCAGTGCCCGATGCCCAGCAGGCCACAGCGATGGAGAAGACCACGGTCGGCGACACCCGCGACCGTGGCGTAACCGTGAGATCCCCCCGGACGCTCGGTGCTTCGAGTTGCAGATCGGTCTCCTCGGGTGCGGGATCGGTGGGGGCGGTCATGCGCATCGGGGTTCAGGGCAGGTGTTGGTGGCGCCGAATTGAAGGGTCAGCGGTCGGGGTAAGGGGTGATCGTGGGGGTGTCGGTGGGGTGGTACGGGTCCTTGTCGAGCATGTCGAAGTCCCGATAGCCGGTGGGGCCGGCGAACAGGTCCAGGGTGGGGTCGGAGGAGCACTCGGTGTAGATGTGGAGGACGAAGTACTTGGTCTGGGCAACAGCACTCGCGGCCAGAGAGCCTTCGGGTCGGTCGGCCCGGTAATGGGAAAAACGGTCACCGATGGGCTCGATGACGTCGTCGCCGACGGGGCTGACAATGTAGCCCTGGTCCTTCCAGTAGTCGCCCATCCTGTGCACGAACTCGATCGGATCTCCGACAGGCTCGTGCATCAGGTCAACCATGAGGAGCTGGCGGCTATCGCCGACGGTGCACGCGGCACCAAGGAACTCATCCGTGCGCGGGTTCCAGGGATCGGCGCCGGGCAGCGAGTCGTAAGCCCATCCGTCTGGGAGTCCGGAGGCGGCGATTGCGGCGTTGGCGTCGGCGATGAGTTCGGCTCGGAGTTGCTGCCCGGTCTTCTGGGGCCCGGGATCGGATGGGGTGGTCATGGCGCAACCTCCAAGGGTGAGCGTGGTGGCGAGGGCGAAGAGCACGATAGCCCTGGAGTAGGTGATCTGCTTCACGATGCGTTCAACGTTGGGGGCGGTGAGCTTCGCGCGTGGAGTTGTGCCGCTCCGACGCTTCGGTTGTGTCGGTGAGCCCGCCACTGACCTTGCTCGGTCGTCCTGTTGTTGTGGCGGCGATGTTATAGAGCGACTGGGTGTCACGGTCGTAGTAACCGTGTCCTTCCGAGGTGACGGTGTTGAGCGTAAGTAGGCCGCTGTTGCTGGTATGGCCTTTCTCGCCGATCGCGTTGTGTCCGTCGACCCGTTCGAGGTCCTTCCCGTCGCCGTCGGAGGAGAATGCTTGAGCTCCACCGACGGTGGGGTTGAGTGGGCGCGCGACCGTGGGGTTGGGTTCGGCGCGCCCAAAGAGGTTGGCGCCGAACGGGGCGAGCAGGTCAGCGGTCGCTGCGGTGGTGTAGATGTGGTCGGCGTGCAGCTTCGATAGTGACGGCACCAGGGTGGTGTCGATCCCGGCGGAAGCGACCATCACGAAGGCGTCGACCCGGGTGCAGGTCAGGGTCAGCGCAATGGAGGCCATCGTCGTGCCGTAGGAGTGCGCGGTGACCGTGATCGGGGCAGGTCCCGGGCCGAATACGGCCCGGGTGGCGGTGTTCCCGTCGAGCTCCGCCGCGAACCGGACCGCGCCCTTCTTCGCCGACTCGCTGAAGCCCACCCCTGCAGCATCCGGGTTGTCATACTCCAGACACGCCACCACACCCGGCCGAACGACACCAACGTCCTTTTGAGCGCGCCAGAGGTTCTTCGCCGCTTTCGCCCACCCATCGAGCGAGTCCTTCGCCCCGGAGTACATCCCCGACGCGCACCAGGTCGTGTTGTCGCACGAGTCGAGGTCTCCGTAGCCGACCGCGACCATCGGCGGGTTGGTGAAGAAGTTGAACGCCACCAACTGCACCGGAACGCCCTTCGCCGGTGGATTGAGTGCCGCATCCATTCTCTTGAGCACCGCTCGCTGCTCATCGGTGAGGTCCGGATTCTTCCGCGCCTCCGCGAGACCGATCCGATTCGCCGTGTCCCGATCCGCATACGGAATCCCGGGCAGGTTGCCGAACAGCGCGGGCGCCGCCGGGAGTAGAGCCGCCCGCGTCTCAGGCGTCAGGCCGTTCCACCACCCGGCCACCGCCTGCGGGTCCGGCGGGCTGTCCCAGAACCGCTGCAGCAGCGCCGGACTGCCCGCCAGAAGCGCCTTCAGCTCCTCCGCGCTGAGCCTCCGCAGCAGGCTCATGGATGCCGAACTGCTCGCGACACCGGTCACGTCGATCCTGCTCAGCGCGCCCACCCCGGACGTGAAGTCCTTCAGCTCAGCAGCGCCGGCGTGCTCGAGCGCCCCGGTCTTGCCGGCCTCCAGCCGGTGCGCGAACTCCCTCTCCGCCCGCCCATAGTCCTCGGCGGCGCGCCGCCCCAGAGCGCGGGCGTCCTCCAACCGCTGTTCGGCGTCCTCCAACCGACGCCGCGCAGAGACCAGGTCCTCGTGGGCCTGCTCCGCCCGCTCGCGCGCGGCATACAGCTCCGGCCCCGACGACGACCGTTCCAACGCAGCCAGCCCGTCGAGCAGCGCGGCATGGTCACCCGTCAGCGCACCGACCGCAGCCTGCGCCATCGCGATATCGCGCTCGGCCTCCTCCGCCGCCCGCAACGCCCGGTCCGCGTCGAACTGGGTGGCGAACATCGCCTCCGCCCACGACTTCGCCGCCGTACCCGCCTCGCCCTGCCGTGTCGACGCCGCCCGGGCGCCGTCCCGGACCACCCGCAACCGGTCACGGAACGCGTCCGCCGCCAGTCCCGACCATGCCCCGGCGTCGACCAGCCCCAGCACCTCGTCCATCGCGTGGCCCCGCTGCCGGTCCCGCTCCGCGCGCGCCCCCAGCTCCCCCATCCACGCGGCCACCGCATCCACGTTCCCCGGTGTCGGATCGGAGGCGAATGCCAGCGGCGACCAGTCCCGGTGTTCAGAACGCACGGGTACCCGCCGTGAACTGCCGAGCGCTCTCCGCGTCCCGGCGCGTGTACACGTCGGCCGCGGAGCGCAGCACCCCCGCCAGCGCATCCGTGCTGTGCACAACGGCCGACCGCCCCGCCGACCAGTACCGCTCGAACTCCTCGAACGCCGCATCCGCCCGCGACGACCCCAGATCGCCCACCTGGATCACCGGACCCCGCGGATCCCCGCCACCCGCAGTCAGGGCGGACGCGCCCTCACGCAGACGCCCCACATCGACCGAAACCTTCTTGCCCATCCACCACTCCGTTCGAGATGCAATAACGGGTGATGCCCCCAGCGGAACCCGACCCGGCTGGGGGCATTGATGGCTGCACTAGGAGCAGCGTGGCGTCACGACGGAGACAAGTACCCGTTCAAGCCTTCCGTCTACCACTGAGCCTCCGGATGATTCACGGTTGCTCGTGATTAGACGATACATGCTCGATGAGAGATTTCACAGAGTTCGCCATGCTATGCATGCATTAGCGGTGTCCCGGCGGCCGGGGCGCGCATCCCACGACGGTGCGCGGCCCGGCCGGCCGGAGTGGTGCGCGCGGCCATCCACGACTGGCCGCGCGCGGTCTGGAGGGGCTCTGAGCAGCCCGTCGCCGGCTAGCTTCCGGCGGGCTGCAGCGCCGCCACGATCGCCGCGGCGGTGTCGCGGCCGACGCGGATCGCGCCGTCCACGTGCTGGTAGCCCTTGCCCGCCAGGTCGCTGCACGAGAAGTGGATCGGGCCGACCGGCGTGCGCAGGTCCGCGCCGTAGCGCGCCAGGCCGCCCATGTCGAAGCTCGCCGCGTAGGCGCCGCGGGTCCACTCTTCGCTGCCCCAGTCGCTCTCGTAGTACACGACGGGGCTCAGCGCCTGCACGCCGTAGTAGTGCGACAGCGACTCGAGGATGCGTGCCTTGCGCTCCTCCGGGCTGAGCCGGAAGACGTCGTCGGCGGACTCGTCGGAGACGAAGCCGACCAGGGTGCCGCGCGGGTCTCCGTCGTAGCTGTTGTCGTACGCCTCGTGCACCAGCTCGTAGGGGCTGAAGGCGGTGCCGCTGTAGCCGAGGTCGCGCCAGAACGGCGTCTCGTAGACGGCGTGCACCTTGATCACGAAGCCCATCGAGAGGTGCTGGTGCAGCTGCTGCTGGCGGCGCGGCAGCGGCGGGGCGTAGGAGATCCGGCTGATCAGCACCGGAGGCACGGCCAGGATCGCGAACCGGGCGTTCACCTGCAGGTCGTCGGTGATCGCCGTCACGCCGGAGCCGTTCCAGCGCAGGGTGCGCACCGGGGAGTTCAGGTGGACGTCGTCGCCCAGGCGCTCGGCGAGCAGCAGCGGCACCTGCTGGAGGCCGCCCTTCACGCGCTTGTCGAGGATGAAGTCGGCGTCGACCAGGTGACTGAAGCTGCCGGCGCTGGCGGCCATGAGCAGGGCCTGCAGCGCGGAGAAGGCGTGCGCCGGCTTGGTGAGCATGGCGCCCGCGATGAACATGCCGATGTTGAGGCGGGCCTCTTCGTCGTCGGTCTGGGTCTCCAGCCAACGGCGGAACGAGATCTCGTCCAGCTCCTTCGCCTGCGGGTGCTCCCAGGGGCGGTCGGGGTCGATCTCGGCGACGAGGGCGTCGAGCCGCTCGATCAGGCCGACGATCTCCTGCTCGGTCGCCGGGGCGACGGGGAAGATCTCGCCCTCGAAGGTGCGGCGGGCGCCGCCCTCGCCGAGGTAGATGTTGATGCCCTGGCGGTAGCGGGAGTAGGTCTCGAGGCCGAGCTCCTCCAGCGTGTCGATCAGGGCGTCCTGGTCGGGCGAGACCCACTGGCCGCCGATCTCCAGGGTCGCGCCGTCGATGTCGTTCGTCCAGAGCCGGCCGCCAACGCGGTCGCGGGCCTCCAGCACGGCGACGCTCAGGCCGGCTTTCGTCAGTTCGGTCGCGGCCGTGAGGCCGGAGGCTCCAGCGCCGACGATGACCACGTCACGTTCGATGCTGTTCATGGCTATCACTCCTCCATCGGGGTTCACGAGGATGCTAGGCGGGCACGCAACGCCGCATCATGTACACGCTGTCGAAGAGGCGAGTCAACCCTCGACGACGTGTACGTTCTGCTGCTCGGCGCGCGCCTCCGCCGACGCAGCGCCCGTCATCCGCAGGTAGACGATGAGCCAGCTGAAGACCAGGACGCCCGCCACCAGCTCCGCGGCCGTGAGGACGTAGTAGCCGATGATGAACAGGACGAGGACGGCGACGATCGTGGCGAAGAACACGTAGCCGAGCACGAAGAACGACCTCGGCGCGGTCGGCAGCGCGGGCCGCACCCAGAAGACGACGAGCGCGAAGACGAGGACCATCCCGACCGCCGACACGTTGTGCAGGAGGATCGAGATGTTCAGCGTGAAGATGCCGACGCAGGCCAGCAGCACGCCGATCAGGATCAGGCCGACGCGCACCCGCAGCACGGCCGACCGCTGCTTGGGCTCGACGATGCCGCGCGCGTCCGTCGCGTACCGCGCGATCGCGGTCACGATGACGCCCGTCACGATGAGCGTGAGGTTGAACGTCAGCGACGAGACGCTCTGCGACATCCCCAGCGCGCTGAGGTGCTTCTGCCACCAGTGCGGGTCGGGCGCGCTCAACATGGAGGCCAGGATGCCGACCACGGCGAACGCCGCCAGCACGGTGGAGAGCCGCATCAGGTCCATCCCCGCGGCCGAGAGGAACACGGCGTACGCGGTCACCCCGGTGGCCGCGCCCGCGAGCACGGTCGCGGAGAGGAAATATACGGTGGCGTCCTGGAACCCGTTCGCGAGCACGGCGCCGAGCACCAGCCAGCCGAGCAGCGCCAGGATGCCGTGGGCCAGCGCGATCGCGAACGTGTCGAAGATGTCGACGCCCGTCGCGCGGTGCGGCGCGGCGCCGGGTGCCGCAGCGGTCTGGAAGGGAGTGAGGCCCTCGCGTCGCCAGAGCCGCCCGGCGACGTACGCGAGGAAGGCGATCACCCCCGCCGCGATCGCGACGAACTGGCCGATCGAGTTCGGGCCCGCGATCGGGAGGCTGTGGCCCCAGAACACGAGCAGGGCGACGACGCCGGCGAGCACGAACGTGACAGCGCCGACCACGATCCCGGCCCCCTCGACCGTGAGCCGTGCCGGTGCGCTGAGGCCGCCGAACGTCGGCCGGACCCGATCCCTGGTGCTCATGACGATCACCTTCCGCTCCCGCGCGACCAGGCCGGTCGACGTCGGGCACAATGTAACGCCGGGTGGCAGGGCCCGGCTATATGCGCGTCAGCGCAGCAGCCCGAGCGACCGTGCCGCGCTCACCGCGGCCGTGCGCGACCCCACGTCGAGCTTCGTGAAGATGTGGACCAGGTGCGACTTCACGGTGGCCTCGGTGATGTGCAGCCGGGCGGCGATGTCGGTGTTGGACGCGCCCTCGGCCACGAGCTCCAGCACCTCCAGCTCGCGCGTGGAGAGGCTGGTCAGCGGGGTGCGCATGCGGGCCATCAGGCGGCCGGCGATCACCGGAGCCAGGGCGCTCTCGCCCGCCGCCGCCGCGCGCACGGCGGCGACCAGCTCGTCCGGCGGGGCGTCCTTCAGCAGGTAACCGCTCGCTCCCGCCTCGATCGCGTTGAGGATGTCAGCGTCGGTGTCGTAGTTGGTCAGCACCAGCACGTGCGGCGGGTCGTCGAGCGCGCGGATGCGGCGGGTGGCCTCGGCGCCGCGCGGGCCGTCGGCGAACTGGAGGTCCATGAGCACCAGGTCGGGCGCGAGCTGCTCGGCGAAGAGCACGGCGTCGTCGGCGGTGGCGGCCTCCCGGATCACCTCCAGGTCGTCCTCGGCGTCCAGCAGCGCGCGGATGCCGGCGCGCACGACCGGGTGGTCGTCGGCGATGACGATGCGGATCACGCGTCGCCTCCCGTCGCTCTGGTGGGCACGGTCACGGTCAGCCGGGTGCCCCTCCCCGGTGCGCTGTCGACGTCGAGGGTCCCGTCGAGCTGGGCGACGCGCTCGGCGATGGCCCGGAGGCCGAACGAGTCGGCGCCGCCCGGGCCGGCCGCGACCGCTGCCGGGTCGAAGCCCACCCCGTCGTCGGCGACGACCAGCACGGTCGCCGCCCCGTCCGCTCGCACGGTCAGCGACGCTCGGCTCGCGCGGGCGTGCTGGCGGACGTTCGCGATCGCGCCCTGGGCGATCCGCAGCAGTGCGGTCTGGAGGTCCATCGGCAGGTCGAGCGACGGCGGCGTCTCGACCTCCACGCGGAGGCCGCCCGGCGTGGACTGCGCCTGCCCCAGCCGGCGGAGGGCCTCCCCGAGCCCGGCGTCGAGTGCGGGCGGTGTCAGCTCGCGGATGAAGGCGCGGGTCTCGGCCAGGCTGTCGGCTGCGGTCTCCCGCGCCAGGCGGACGTGCTCGATGCCGGGCCGGTCGGGGTCGGCGCGCTCGGCCGCGTGGAGGAGCAGCTGGATGCTGGAGAGGCCCTGCGCGACGGTGTCGTGGATTTCGCGGGCGAGCCTTGCGCGCTCGGCGAGCGCGCCCTGCTCGCGCTCGGTCTCGGCCAGGCGGTCGCGGGTGGAGAGCAGCTCGGCGAGGAGCGCCTCCCGCTCGGCGGCCTCCTGGGCGAGCGCGCGGTAGCCGAGGCCGAGCAGGATGGCGACGCCCGCGCCGATCAGCGGCCCGATGACGGCGCCCAGCGAGAAGCCCTGGTGGAGGCCGAGGGCGAGGATCGCGATGACGGTCGTGACCACGACGGCGAGGGGGCCGAGCCACCGCGGCAGCAGGTGGAGGAAGAGGAAGAAGAGCGGGAACGACAGGTACGCGGCCTCCGGGACGAGGATCACGAGGCCGACCCAGATCAGCGCCAGCGCCGTCACCCAGGCGGTCGCGGCCGCGCGGCGCCGCGCCTGCGGCACCCGCCGGACGAACGCGCTCGAGACGTACACGGCGGCGAAGAGGAGCACGAGCACGAGCCCGGCGACGGCGGGAGGCGGCAGCGCCGGCAGCCGCAGGAGCACCAGGACGAGCAGTCCCGCGATGAGCACGTGCAGCCCGACGCGCAGGCCGACGAAGACCGGGGTGAGGGCGCTGTGGGTCATGACACGCCCAGCCTACGAAGCGCACGCCTGGTTCGGCATCAATGGAAAGTCGGAGACGAGGTTCGACCGCATCGACGATGTGACGCGCGAGGGGAGAGCGAAGGCTGGAGGGACACGGGCGGAACCGCTCCGCCCGGCAGAAAGGACTCCTCGTGTTCGTCGCCTGGCGCGACCTCCGGCACGCCCGCGGCCGGTTCATCCTCATCGGCGGCGTCGTCGCCCTCATCACGGTGCTGGTCGGCTTCCTCGCCGGACTCACCGGCGGCCTCGCCGCCCAGAACATCTCCGCCGTGCTCGGCCTCCCCGGCGACCGGCTCGTACTGCAGAAGCCGGCGGGAGGCGCTGCGAGCTTCAGCGAGTCGGCGCTGTCCGCGGCGGCGGTGGACGCGTGGCGGCAGGCCGACGGCGTGACGGCCGCGGTGCCGGTCGGCATCGCGCAGTCGCGTGCGACGCAGGCCGGCGCCTCCGCGGGCGTGGCGCTCTTCGGCCTCCCCGCCGACGCGGGCGACACCGGCGCGACCGCACTCACCCGCCTCGCTCCGACCGCGGACACCGAGGTCGGCCTCTGCGCCGGCGCAGCGAAGGACCTCCACGCGGCCGTCGGCGACACCGTGTCGATCCTCGGCGCGGACTACCGCGTCGCGACCGTCGGAGGCGACGCCTGGTACAGCCACACGCCGGTGATCGCGCTGACTCCGGATGCCTGGGCCGCCGCCGACAAACGGATGGGCGGCAACGGGGAGCCGACCGTCCTGGCCGTCTCGGGCAGCCCGCAGTGGGACGCCGTGGCGAGCCGCACCGGCACGTCCGCCCAGCCCGCCCTCCTGAGCCTGACCGCACTGGAGACGTTCAAGAGCGAGATCGGCTCGCTCGGCCTCATGGTCGCGATGCTGTTCGGCATCTCCGCCCTTGTCGTCGGCGCGTTCTTCACGGTGTGGACGATGCAGCGCTCGGGCGACATCGCGGTGCTGAAGGCACTCGGCGCCACGCAGCGGTCGCTCGTGGCCGACGCGCTCGGGCAGGCGCTCGTCGTACTCGTCGCCGGGATCGGGGCCGGGATGCTGGTCGTCCTCGGCCTCGGAGCCCTCGCCTCCGGCGCGCTCCCCTTCCTCGTCGCGCCGCTCACCACGGTGGTCCCGGCCGCCGCGATGACCCTGCTCGGGCTCGCGGGCGCGGCCTTCGCCCTCCGCACCGTCACCTCCGCCGACCCCCTCACTGCACTCGGGAGCAACCGATGATCACCCTCGACGACGTCACCCTCACCTTCCCCGACGGAGCCTCCCGCGTCACCGCGGTCGACCACGTCACCCTGCACGGCCGCGCCGGCGTGGTCACCGGGATCACCGGGCCGTCCGGCTCCGGCAAGTCCAGCATCCTCGCGCTGGCCGCCACGCTCATCCGCCCGGACTCGGGCAGCGTGCTGATCGGCGGGGAGGACGCGGCGGCGCTGACGGCGGAGGAGGCCACGAGCCTGCGCCGCGAGCGGATCGGGATCGTGTTCCAGCAGTCGAACCTGCTGGCCTCCCTCACCGCGCGCGAGCAGCTCCAGGTGATGGGCGAGCTCGGCGGAGCGCGGCGCCGGACCGCCCGGACGCAGGTGCGCGAACGGGTGGACGAGCTGCTCGACGCGGTCGGGCTGGGCGCGCACGCGGACAAACGGCCCGCCCAGCTCTCGGGAGGCCAGCGGCAGCGGGTCGCCATCGCCCGGGCGCTCGTCCGCAGCCCGCAGGTGCTGCTGGTGGACGAGCCGACGAGCGCGCTCGACCAGGAGAGCGGCGCCGCGGTCATGGACCTCATCGCGCGGCTCACGCACGAACGTGGGACCGCCACGCTGCTGGTGACGCACGACCTGGTCCACTCGCCCGCGCTGGACGAGCTGGTCACGGTGGTGGACGGGCGGGTCGCCGGGGCCCCGGAACCTGTTTAGGGCCGTCGCCGCGCGTGCCGGGTGAGAGCGGGGGCCACCAGGTCGTCGCCCAGCGCGTCCACCGGTCCGACGATCACCGACTCCAGGCGGCGCACGACGTCGAGGTAGTCGCCCGTCCAGATGATCCGGACGGCCCGCGCGACGATGTGGCCCGAGCCGTCGCCGAGGTCGTCCGCGACGACGTCGGCCAGCCGGTGGCGGTCCTCGGGGTCGGACGGCACTGGTGTGGGGAGCGGCTCGCGCGCGATCAGGCTCGACGCGAGCTGGTCGTACCAGCCGTCGAGCCGGGCGAGGGAGTCCTCTAGCGACCGGCGGGCGCCCTCGCGCTTGTCGCCCGCCTCCTCCTGCCGGCGCCAGAGGTCGAGGATGGCGTCGCTCGCCAGCCGGACCCCCGCGACGCCGCCGACCGACGCCGACACCTCGGCGAGCGGGCGCTGCTTGCTGCCGCGCTCGCCCAGGTAGGTGCGGAACGCGTCGTCCAGCCGCCGTGCGGCGGCCGCGGCCCGGAGCGCCTGCTGCCGGGGTTCTGGATGCTCTGCCGCGTTCACCTCGCAGCGCGCCAGCCCGAAGGCGACGGTCGCGCCGAGGTACCGCACGCTCTCCCGGTACGCCTCCGCCAGCGCCTGCCGGAGCGACGCGGCCGCTCCCCGCGGCCAGAACAGCAGCCCGACGACCAGGCTCACAGCGCAGCCGAGCGCGATGTCCTCGATGCGGATCAGGCCGACCGTCCAGCCGGACGGCGCGATGAGGTTGAACAGCAGCACCAGCAGGATGGTGAACGCAGCCTGCCCCGCGGCGAACGAGACCGCGGCGGGCGCGACGCCCGCCACCAGGATGGCGATCGGGAGCAGCACCCAGATCACGACGCGGTTGTCGCCGATGGCGAGCATCGCGAGCGCGCCGAGCAGCACGCCGACCGCGGTGCCGACCACGCCGCGCAGCACGGTCTGGCCGGTGCTCAGCGCGTTCGAGCGGAGCACCGAGAGCGTGCCGAGCACGACCCAGAACGAGTGCTGCACGCCGGTGAGGTTGGCCAGCGCCACGGCGAGCCCGAGCGCGATGGCGCCGCGGATGCTGTTGCGCAGCCACACCGAGTTCCAGCCGACGAAGCCGCTCGCACGCTCGGCGGCCGCAGCGATCGGGCCGGCCAGGTCGCCGGGCTGCCGCCCCAGGAGGCGCTGCCACCAGGTGCGCCGCTCCGCCCGCGCCGTGAGGGCGATGTTCCCGGCGACCGTCTCGACCGCCTGGGCGAGCTCCTGCGCGCGGAAGCCCGGGTCGAGCGCCGTCACGACCTCGCCGGCGACCCGGCGTCCGCCGTCCGGGTCGGGCCCGGCCGGGAGCGCCATCGTGGCGGCCTCCACGCCCGCACGCGCCTCCACCAGGAGGGTGAGCGCGGCGTCCAGGGCGGCGGGGTCCCCGCCGTGCTGCGCGAGGAGGGTCGCGCCCTCCTCCAGCACCGCCGCCGACGTGCTCTTCACCTCGAACGCGGCGACGTGCACGGGTCCGTGGATCGCCGCCGTGATCTTGACGTGGTCGAACTGCGCGATCACCGAGTTCAGCCAGTTCAGCTCGTCCACCAGCCGCACGATCGTCCGCGCCGAGGTGCTGAGGCCGGTCGGCCGGTACGGCGTGCGCAGGAACGCGGTGTGCAGAGTGTCGACCGCCGCGTCGGCCTCCGCGACGGCGCGGTCGCGCTCGGCCGCGAGGTCGGGGCTGCCCGCACGCAGCATCGCCGCGGCCTCGGCGCGCAGCCGCGCCGCGAGCGCCCGGCAGGCGTCGACGGCCGGCGCGCGCAGCGGCTCCCGCGCGGGCGCGGGCCAGAGCGCGACGATCGCGATGACGGCGACGACGGAGGCGATGCCCCAGCCGAGCAGGCGCGGGCCGATCGACGCGACGGTCCCGGGAAGGGTCACCGGCAGGATGAAGGCCAGCAGCAGCGAGGTGCTCGCGGAGGCCGTGACGGAGCTCACCGAGCCCGCGAAGAGCACGGCGAACGCCACCACGGCCATCGCGACGGCGGACAGCCAGACCGGCCGCGACGCGAGGGTGCCGAGGCAGACGAGCACCGCGCCCACCACGGCGAGCGCGAGCTGGGCCTGCACCCGGTCGACGAGCGGCCCGCTGAAGTCGACCAGCAGCAGCAACGCGAACGATCCGAACGCCGCGAACGTGGCGACCTGCCCGTCGTGGAGGACGATGCTCCCGAACGCGAACAGCACCGGCATGACGATCGCGGCACGGCCGGCGCGGCGCAGGGCGGCGAAGTCGGGGTCGTGCCGCCTCACCCAGTCCAGCGCACGCATCCGCCCTCCTCGCTCGTCACCGCACACCCTAGCCCGGTGCACGCCGCCCGCGGAGGGGTGCGGCTCAGCGGTCGGAGCCCTGACGGTTCGAGCTCGCCGAGCCGCCTTGGTGGGCACGTGAACCGGCCGCCGTCGGCAGAGGTGACGGTGTCGGAACCGGCTGGAAGCGCGAGGGGGCACCCTTCTGCGTTGACGGGGCCCCGGAGGCTCCCTGGTCGTCGCCGTGACCTCCTCCTGCACCCGTCCCCGTCCCCGTGCCCGCGCTCGAACCGGCGCCGGCGGTTGGGCTCTTGGCGGGGCCGTCGCCGGACGCGTCCACTCCGCCCGCTCCGGGCTGCGACCCCGTGCCGAGCTGGGCTCCGGACGCGGCCGGCTCCTGCGCGCGGTCGTCCTTCGCGCCAGGCGACGGTGGAGGAGCCTGGCTCCCCTGGGCGTCGGCGGCCTCGGCCGACCCCGATCCCGATCCCGATCCCGATCCCACTGTCTTGCCCAGGTGTCCCGCGTTCTGCGGCGACGGCGTCGCCTCGTTCGCCGTGTCGTGCCCCGACGCCGGCGCATCGGGCGCGGCGGGCTCCGGATGCGTGGGCGGCCGGACGAGCTTCGCCAGGCTGGAGAATGCGTCGTCGACCACCGTGTGGAACGCGGGGCTCGCCGCCGCGGCGGCGGACGCTCCCCCGGCCAGCACCGCAGCCAGGAGCACCACGGTGGTCGTCCGCGCGCCGCGGCGGGCGAACCACGAGGCGCCCGGTCGGACGCCGGACATCAGTCGCACCACGTCGCGCGAGGGCGTGGGCGGCTCCGCGGCGGCGGTCGCCGTGAGCTCGCCGAGGAGAGCGGCGAGTGCCGCGTCGTCCTCCAGGCCGGCCTCCTCCAGGAGGCGCAGCACCGGGTCGTCGGCAGGGTTCGCGGTCATCGCACCGCCTCCCGTTCCCGGCCGGCTTCGGCGCCGGTGTCGACCTCCCGGCGCAGCGCGAGCAGGGCCCGGCGCTGGAGCTGCTTGATCGCCCCGGGGCTGCGGCCCATGATCCGGGCGACCTCCTCGATGGTGAGCCCGGCCAGGATGCGCAGCGCGATGACGTCGCGGTACTCGGGGGTGAGCCGGCCGAGCAGCTCGGCGACTCCGGCGTCGTGCACGACGTCGTCCTCGGCGGACGGCGTGCTGCGGGTGTCGGCGAGCGGGTCGTAGGCGATCGCGACCGGGACGCGCGAGCGCCGCCGGTGGTGGTCGACCACCCGGGCGTGCGCGATGGTGAAGAGCAGGGCGCGGAGGCCGTCCCGCCCTCCGGAGAGCGACTCCAGCCGCGGGTAGAGGGCGACGAAGACGTCCTGCGTCACGGCCTCCGGATCGTCCACGCCCTGCGAGCGGAGGTAGGCCAGCAGCGCCGCAGCGTGGGTGCGGTAGGCGTCGGTGAACAGCACGGCGGTACCGCCGGTCTCACGGTGCGCGTGATCCTTCACGGGCCGGCCCTCACGCGGCCACTCTAGCGGGATCGGCCGCTCCGACGGGAGGAGACCGACCCCGGCACGCAGTGCGGTGCCACCATCACCACCGCCCGCCGCGAGAACCCGAACCCGCGGCAGGCAGTGGTCCATCGGCTACGCCTTCCGCGGTTCGGCCGACGCCCCGGCCGGGCCGGTCGGGATCCGCGCGCCCCGGGGGGTGGGCACGGCGGTTCCCTCCAGCCCGGCCGGGACTTCCGCGAAGCGGACGCCGGCCGGAGCAGTGACACGGGGACGATGGGCGGCGGACTTCACGGGGGCGACAGAAGTCGCACAGCACGCCGCGATGGCACCCGTCCCCGGCGCCGGCTTCGCGGGGGCGGCGAAGACGGCGGAGGTGGGGACGGGGGTCGTGGGGGGCATCCAGGTCCTTCCTGACATCCGGGGAAGGCGGACGCCCTCGCTGAATAGATCGCCGGGAGGGCCGAAAGGTTACGCGGGAGCGGAAGATTTTTGCTTCCGACGCTCAAAGCGGCGATCGAGGGGAACTGATACCTATCCTGATCGAATGAGCGTCCTGCCCCCTCCGCCGCCGCCCGGCTGGTATCCCGACCCGACCCCTGCGCCGTCGTACCGGTGGTGGAGCGGCGGGTCGTGGACGGGGTACACCTGGCCGAGCGGTGCGCAGGCCGCAACGGCTTCGCACGCTGGCGGCGTGCAGGAGGCCGTCGCCGCCTTCGTCTCCACGCGGCGCACCAAGTGGCTGGGCCGCTGGGGCGGCTGGCTGATCGTCGCGGGCAGCGCCGCGGTGTGGCTGTGGCTGTTCGGCCTCAGCTTCCTGTTCTCCGCCCTCTCCCCGCACGCGCACGACGGCTCGCCGGCGGTCCTCTCGCCGTACCTGCTGGTCACTGGCAGCGCCACCGCGGCCGCTGCGATCTTCTACACGATGGCCTACAAGCTGCGGCCGGCTGACCGGCTCAGCGTGCCGCGCCTCGTCACGGTCGCGCTGCTCGGCGGCGCCGTCGCGACCCTGCTCGTGCTGCCCTTCGAGGGCCTCATCGACATCGCGGCCGGAGGGTCCTCGCTGCATCCCAGCCTCGCCGTGCTGGCCTCCGCCGGTCTGGTGGAGGAGCTGGCCAAGATGCTCTGCGCTGTGCTGCTCTGCCTGCGGCTGCCGGTCAAGAACGCCAGGATCGGGCTGTTCGTCGGCGGCGCGGTCGGCCTCGGCTTCAGCGTCATCGAGAACCTCGGCTACCTGCAGCACGCGTTCGCGCTCGGGCAGGCAGACGGCGCGGGGCTCGGACTCTTCCTCACGACGACGGCGGCCCGCCAGCTCAGCGGGCCGTTCCTGCATCCGGTCTTCTCCGCGCTGCTCGGCGCCGCGGTGTTCGGCGCGGCGCGCGGCGGACGCTTCCGGATCACGCTCGGCGTGGTGGCCGCCTACCTCGGCGTCGCCGCCGCGCACGGGCTGTTCGACGCGCTGCAGTGGACCGCGACGGTGCGCGCACTCGGCCCGGCCTCCGGGATCCTCGTGGTGCTGCTCTCGCTGGTGTTCGCGGCCGCGAGCGGCCTCACCTGGCTGTACGTCGTCCGACGCGTCCGGAGCAGGGAGGCCGCGGCCGCCGCGGCCTAGGATCGCGTCGGTCCCCGCCTCACGAGACGGGGACCGACGCGCTCGGCGCTCAGTGCTTCAGCGTCGCGTGGTGCGTGAGCGGCGCGACCGGAAGCGACGGGCCGACCGGGTGGTCGGCGACCGGTGCGCTGCCGCCCGAGGCGCCCGTCTTCGCGGCCGCCGGCGCAAGGCCCGCCGCCGGGAGGAGCGGTGCGATCACCGAGTAGATGTCGTCGCAGCTCGTCAGCCCTGCGACGCTCGGGTTCAGCGCGGTCGTGCCGCCGATCAGGGTGACGTCGTTGGCGCCCAGGTAGTAGATGTCGTCCAGGGTCCGCTGCGGCACGCACGTGGAGGTGGTGATGAACAGCGGCGACGAGGACTTGCCCGCCCAGGCCGAAGCGCTCAGCGCGTCGGGGAAGTTCATACCGTTCGCCAGGATGACGTGGCTGCTGTTGACGAAGGCGCCCTCGACCACCTGCTGGGAGGAGTCGAAGCGGTTGGCGCCCGCGAGGTGCGTCACGGTGCCGAAGCGGGCGAAGTCCGCCACCAGGGAGGGCGACATGACGCTCGACCCTCCGATGATGACGATCTTCGTCGTGCCGAGCGACTGCAGCAGGGAGGCCGTGGCCTGGTCGACGGCCGTGGCGGCGCTGTTCACCAGCAGCAGCGGAGCGTGCAGGCTGCCGGCCGCGCCGCCCGCGCTGAGCGAGTCGGGGAAGTTCCACCCGGTCGATACGTACACCGTCGGCGCCGTCGTGAAGGAGTGCTGGATCACGGCCCGGGAGGTCGCGAACCGGTCCGCCCCGTAGACGCGCTGCACATCGGGCGCGAGCGCCTGGAGCGCGCCGAACACGCTGTCGCCGACGACGGCCGGCCCGCCCACGACGACGATGTGGTTCGGGTGGAGGCGGGTGATCTCCGCCGACACCGACGCCGGCAGGACGTCCTGACCGGTCAGCAGCAGCGGGCCGGAGTCCTGGGCCGCGGCGGGACCGCCCGAGAGCGCGTCGGGGAACGACAGCCCGTTCGCGACGTATACGGTGCCGACGGTCGACGGGTCCGGGTACGACGCCTTGGAGACCTCCACGGAGGTCGCGAACCGGTCGGCGCCGGAGGTCCGGTCGACCGTGACAACGCGGAGCGTGTAAGTCTGCGTCACGCTGTCGTTGGAGCTGTCGGTCATCGTCACGCTGAAGGTGGAGGAGCCGGTCGCGGTCGGGGTGCCGGAGATCGTGTCGCCGGTCAGGGTGAGACCGGCGGGCAGGGCGCCGCCGGTGATCGCGAACGTCGGGTTCGATCCGTAGGCGGAGAACTGGTAGGTGTACGGCTGACCCAGCGCGGCGACGCCGGACGCGGTGCCGAAGATCGAGGCCGGCTCGTACATCCCCCACAGGGTCGAGCCGGAGCCCAGGAAGATCGTGTTGCTGAACGGGTCGACCGACATACCCAGCAGCGGGGTCGAACCCGTGGTGAACTGCGTGTGCTGCGAGCCGTCGACGGTGTCGATGGCGAACACCGTGAGGCCTGCCTCCAGCAGCACGGACTGCGTGGTCGGGTCGATCGACATGGTCGAGATGCCCGCGCCCTGCAGGGTGATCGTCTGGGAGACCGTGTGCGCGACGCCGTCCACCACCGTGACCGTGCTCCCGGCCCCGAGGTACGCCTTGTGGTGAGCCGCGTCGACCGTCATCGCGGTGGTGCCGACCGGGGCCGCCACCGTCGCGGTGACCGTTCCTGCCACCTCGTCGACGATCGAGACCGTTCCGTTGGGGTCGACGGTGTAGACGGTGCCCGTCGAGGCGTCGACGCCGATGAGGGAAGGCGTGCCGCCGACCGTGATCGACGTGCCCTGGGTCAGGGTCGACTCGTCCACGCTGAGGACCGTGCCCGTCGTGCCGGTGGTCACGAGGACCTTGCCCGTCGTGCGGTCGACGGCGAGGTGCTGCACGTTCCCGGAGAGCGCGACGGTGCCGGTGATCGTCGTCGTGCGCTCGTCGATGCGGTACAGGTTCTTGCCCGCGGCGTCCAGCACCCAGACGAGAGCCTTGCTCGGGTCGGCCGCGAGGAGCGGGCTGGCCGCACCGGGGACCGGGACCGTCGCGGCGATGTTGCCCGAATACTCATCGACCACGTCGACGACTCCGTTGCGGCCGACGAAGACCCCGCCGGTGTACGGGTCGACGGCCGTGTCCGTCGCCACCCCGGCGAGGTCGGTCGTGAAAGCCAGGCTGGGGGGCATGAGCCCCGGTCGCGCTGCCGCCGGCAGCGCGCCGGTGGCCAGCACGCCACCGGTGACGAGCGCGACCGCGGCGACGGCCGCGACGGCCCGGCGGCGGCGGCGCGGAGGTGCGACGAGCTGTTCTTGAGCGGGAATGATAGAGGTGGTGCTTCTCTGCACGACGTTTTCGCTTTCGGGTACGGCTCGTCAGCGACCCCCACGAGCATCCCGCTCAGTTAAAACCATTCGGCCGGTTTTCCCTCTACCCCAATGCAGGGGACACGGTTCGCCCGCTCTAGGATCGGCGCATGACGGCATTCGACGAGGCCGAGCTGGGCAGCCTCCGGCGCGGGCTGACGGCGTTCTGCTACCAGCTCCTCGGCTCCCCGTTCGAGGCGGAGGACGCGGCACAGGACGCCCTGGAGCGGAGCTGGCGCGCCCGCGACACCTTCGACCCGGCCAAGGGCTCGCTGTCCACCTGGTGCTACCGGATCGCCCGCAACGTCTGCTTCGACCGGCTGCGGGAGGCGCCGCGACGGCCCCTGCCGCGCGACCTCCAGGACCCAGGGCTGGAGGCCGGCGCCCCGCTGGTGCCCGCGCTCGACGTGCCGTGGCTGCTGCCGGCGCCGACCGGCTGGGCGGCCGCCTCGGAGGTCGAGGGCCGCGCCGAGCGGCGCGAGGAGGTGCGGTTCGCGGTGACGGCGATGCTGCAGTACCTGTCGCCCGCGCAGCGCGGAGCGTTCGTCCTCCGCGACGTGATCGGGCTCAGCGCCGCCGAGACGGCCGCAGTCCTGGAGGTGTCGGTGGCGTCGGCGAACTCCGCGCTCCAGCGGGCGCGCGCCGCGATCGCCGCCGGGGTCGGGCGAGCGCATCCGCCCGCGCCCGGGGCCGTCGAAGGCTACGCGCGGGCGATCGAGCGGGCCGATGTGGGCGCGCTGGCCTCCCTCGTCGCCGACGACCTGGTGTTCGAGATGCCGCCGGTGCCGGACTGGTCCATCGGCGTCCCGCCGTACCTGTCGTTCATGGAGCACCTGTTCTCCTGGCGTGGCGTCGAGTGGTCGACCACGCCGATCTCGGCGGGCGGGCAGCCGGGCTTCCTGCTCTACCGGGGCGTCGGGGAGGCGCGTGAGCCGCACACCCTCCAGCTCTTCGACGGGGACGCCGGCGGCGCGATCGGGCACGTGCTCGTCTATCAGCACCCCCGGCTGTTCGCCCTGTTCGAGGAGACTGCGGCCGTGCGATGATTTCCGGCCCTCCCGCTCGTATCCACTGATGGCACCGAGATGCGGTGTCGTCAGGAGGATCATCGTGGGAGAGCTGATCGTCGTGCAGTTCATCACGCTGGACGGCGTCGTGGAGGACCCCGACGGCAGCGGCGGCACGCCGTTCGGCGGCTGGGCGATGCGCTTCGGACCGCAGGGCGTCGCCGGCGACAAGTTCCGGCTCGGCGCGATCCTGGAGACGGGGACGCTGCTGTTCGGCCGCCGCACCTGGGAGCACTTCAGCACGCTGTGGCCGGCGCGCGACGACGACTTCTCGCGGTCGATGAACCGTGCGGCGAAGGCGGTCGTGAGCGGCAGCCCGGTGGAGGTCGCGCGCTGGTCGAACACCGAGCAGGTCGCGGGGACGCTGGAGGACTGGCTCGACGGGACGCTGCGGGCGCGCGACGTGGTCGTCATCGGCAGCGGCACGCTGCTCGCCCGGCTCGCCGCGGCCGATCGCGTGGACGAGTACCGGTTGCTGACCTTCCCGACCGCGGTCGGTGCGGGGCGGCGGCTGTTCCCGGACGGTGCGCTCCTCACGCTGACCTCGTCGGAGCAGGTGGGACCGGCGAGCCTGACGCGGTATCGGCGGGCGTGAGCGGGGGCGGGAGGGGACCCTGATTTCTGCGGCTTCGCAGCCCGGAGCGGCGACATCGGAGGTCTCCCCGTAGCATGTCAGCGTAGCCAGATCGGATGCCCTGCCGCATTGAGGAATGACGTGACGCCTCAAGCAGATCGAGGGAAGACCTCCGCAACGTCCAACTCTGGTTCATACGCGTCGCATCCCAGTTCGGATCCCGAGATCAGCCTTTCTTCTCCGTCAGACGACGAAGAGCCGACCGCTGTCGAGCTCTACCAGTCGGAGGACGGTACGGTCAGCGTCGATGTCAAGACCGACGGTGAGACAGTCTGGCTGACGCGCCAGCAGCTGGCGACGCTCTTCGGCCGAGATGTGAAGACCATCGGCAAGCACGTCACGAACGCTCAGGCAGAGGAACTCGCCGGCATTCCAACTGTCGCAAAATTTGCGACAGTTCAATTCGAGGGTTCGCGAACGGTAGAGAGGCAGGTCGAGCACTACAACCTCGACCTGGTCCTGTCTGTCGGATACCGCGTGAAGTCGCCTGAGGGTGTTCGGTTCCGGCGCTCACGCTCATGGTGGCAAACAGTGAGCCGCACCTCCAAAAGCGGAGTTCTGGGGGTCCCCACCGGGCCGACGAGCCCGTAGATTTCGCAGCATGGCCGCGACCCCCCTCCCCTCGTCCGGCGAGCCCCCGCTCGACGGCCCGAAGACCTGCGACGCCGAAGGGATGATCGACATCCACCGGCTCTACCGGCACGCGTTCGGCGAGGCGGGTGGACTGGTGGACGGCGTGACCGACGGCGACAGCGCCCACGCCGACGTCGTCGCGTCCCAGCTCGACCTCGTCTCGGTCTCCCTGCACGCGCACCACGAGGGCGAGGACGCGAAGCTGTGGCCGGCGATCGACGAGCGCGCGCCGTCGTGCGCCCTCCACGTCGAGCGGATGAAGCAGCAGCACGCGGCGATGCTCGTGCAGCTCACGGCGCTCGACGCTGCGCTTCCCGGCTGGCGCGCGGCCCCCGGAGCCGCAACGGTCGAGCCGGTGCGGTCGGCGCTCGCGGGGATCAACGCCGCGCTCGCCGAGCACCTCCCCGACGAGGAGGCGAACATCGTCCCTGTCATGGAGCACGTGGTCACGAAGGACGAGGAGAAGTGGTTCGCCGACCACGGCCGCCGCAGCACCCCGAAAGGCCAGCAGTGGAACATGCTGGGCGCGATCCTCGCGGCGCAGCCGGACGGCGGCGACGTCTGGCTGAAGAAGAACCTGCCGGGGCCGGTCGTCCTGATCTGGCGGTGGGTAGGGCGCCCGCGGTACCGGCGCTACCGCGCGGCGCTGGAGGGCCGGTCCCCGTCCGGGTCCGCGCGCTGAGCGAACGCGATCAGCCGCTGCTGCGACTCCGCATAGGAGGTCGCGACCGGCACGTCCCGCCCCTCCCGCACGGCTTCGGCGGCGTCCACCGCCGCGTCGATCGCCACCCGGTACGGCAGTGAGCCGGTGCTGACCCGGCGGACGCCGAGCACCTGGAGGTCGTCCAGGCCGAGCCCGGGGACGACCAGGACGTTCAGCGGCAGCGGGATGACGGCGGCGAGCCGCTCGATGGTGGCGGGGTCGGTGACGCCGGGCACGAAGATCCCGTCCGCCCCGGCGTCGGCATAGGCCGCGGCCCTGGCCGCGACCGCCTCCACCGTGTCGTCCTCGTGATACCAGTAGGAGTCGACGCGCGCGTTGACGAACACGCCGTGCGCCCCGCGCTTGACGGCCGCGATCTTGGCCGCAGGGACGGCCGGGTCGACCAGGTGGCCGTCCGCGGAGTCCTCCAGGTTCACGCCGACCACGCCGTCCGGGGCGAGCGCGGCCACGAAGGCGGCCACCTCGTCCGGGTCGTCGCTGTAGCCGTCCTCGATGTCGGCGGTCACGAAGACGTCGAGGGCGGCGATCCGGCGGACGAGCGCAACCGTGTCGTCCCGGCTGGCGCTGCCGGCGTCGGGGCGGCCGGCGGACGCGTTGACGCCGAAGCTCGTCGTGCCGACGGCGGGGAATCCGGCAGCGGCGAAGGCGATGGCGCTGCCGGCGTCCCACGCGTTCGGGAGCAGGAGCGGCTGGTCGCCGTGGTGCAGGTCGCGGAACGCGGCGAGGTCGCGGAAGGTCATGGGTGGGGCTCCCCTTGTTGGGTGGGAGGGTACTCCGTTCAGCGCGCAGACGCTCTGAGCGCCCGCAGGGTGGCGGCGATCCCCTCCTCGACCGGCGTCGCCGTGACGCCGAACGCGCTCTCGAACGCGCTCGAGTCGAACAGGTAGGGCGCCTCGTACTGGTAGGCCATCTCGAGCGTCTCGCGGGCCGGCGTGCTGAAGAGCGCGCCGATCCGGAGGGTGCCGCGGCCGATCACCTTCACGCGGGCGGAGGGGCCGGCGGCGATGCGGAGGTACTCGCGGCCGGTTAGCGCCGGCGCGGCCGGCAGGTGCCATGTCCGGCCGCGCGCGGCCGGGTCCGTCCCCAGCACGGTGAGCGCCGCACCGACGTCGGGCGTGTAGGCGAGCGAGTGCGGCTGGTCGGCGTCCACGAGCCAGGTGCCCGCCTTGCCGCGGGCGATCGGGGTCAGGCCGAACATGTTGAAGGCGCTTGTGGAGGCTTCCGGACCGTAGAAGTCGGCGGCGCGGCCGATCGTGACGTCCAGTCCGCGCGCGGCGGCGGCGTCCAGAGCGCGCACGACGTCGGCGCGGATCGCACCCTTGCGGCTGTTGGGGCGCAGTGCGGTTTGCTCGGCCATCGGGCCGCGCAGCTCGCCGTACGCGTAGACGTTGTCGAGGAACACCAGGCGCACCCCGTGCCCGAGCGCGGCGTCCACCACGTCCCGCGTGATGACGGGCCACTGCTGCGCCCACACCCGCGTCGAGTACGGGAGGCCGGCGACCAGGTAGGCGACCTCCGCGCCGTCCAGCACCCGCGCGACGTCGGCGGCGTCGAGGAGGTCAGCGGTGGCGGACGTGGCGCCGTCGACGGTGGAGGAGCGGCGACCGACCGAGACCGGGGACAGCCCGACCCGGACGAGCGCGCGCACGGTCTCCCGGCCTGCGACGCCGTTGCCGCCCAGAACCACGTGGCCGGTGGGGCTCATCCTGGTGTCCTCTCGTTCGCGTCAGGACCAACCTAGGGGTGCGCCTGCCTCCGTGTCAGGTCACATCCGCAGCCGCACGACGAACCCAAGGAACCCCAGCACGGGCACGGATCTCGACGGCCACGCTCACGGACGCGACGATCAGCAGGTTCGACCAGCTCCGTGCCGTGCGCCGCAGGAACGTCAGGTACGCGCCGAGCGGCACGAAGGCGAGGACGTTCCCGGCGAGGTTGGCGAACGCGAACCGCCGCACGCCCGCGGGGCCGCCGAGGTAGTCCGCGATGCTCGCGAACGGGATCAGGTTGACGGACCGCTCGGAGCCCGGCACCCGGGAGAACAGCAGCAGCTTCGCCAGGAACACCAGGTAGAGGGCGAACGCCGCCCAGATGACGGCGGACTCGACCTTCGCCCGGGTCGTGGCGGGCGGCGTCTCGGTGAGCGACGGGCTGGGCACGACAGGACGGTAGCGGCCCGACCTTTCCAACGGCTGCATGACCGCAACCAACCTGTTGATCCCTTCAGCCTTCCGAAACCTCCCCGGCGCACGGACCCCGATGCCGGATACTGACGATGATGAGCGATTCGGACCTGCCGGCGGCGCCGCCGGCGTTGAGCGTCGACGACCTGGTGGTCGCCTACGGCAGCCGCACCGCGGTCGCGGGCATCCACCTCCGCATCGAGCGCGGGGAGATCTTCGGGCTGCTCGGGCCGAACGGCGCGGGCAAGACCAGCACGCTGAGCGCGATCGAGGGGCTCCTCGTTCCGCGCTCCGGCCGGGTGCTGGTCGACGGGGTCGACGCGCGGCACGATCCCCTGGAGGCGAAGGCCCGGCTCGGCGTGCAGCTGCAGTCCTCCAGCTTCCAGCCCGAGCTGAGCATCGAACAGCTCGCCCGGCTGTTCGGCGGCCTCTACGGTGTGCGGCTCACGCGCGGCCGGATCGCCGACGACCTGCGCGCGATCGGGCTGGACGAGGAGGCCGGCAAGCGGTTCAAGCAGCTCTCCGGCGGTCAGCAGCAGCGTCTCGCCCTCTACATCGCGACCATCCACGACCCGCGCGTGCTGCTGCTGGACGAGCCGACGGCCGGGCTCGACCCGCAGTCGCGGCGGGCGCTGTGGCGGCGCATCGAGGCATTGCGCGCGGCGGGCAGCAGCATCCTGCTCACCACGCACTCGATGGAGGAGGCCCAGGCCGTGTGCGACCGGGTCGCGATCATCGACCACGGCGCGCTGCTCACGGAGGGGACGCCGACCGACCTGATCGCGAAGCACAGGGACGACCCGCGCGTGCTCGAGGTCGCCCACGGCGACGTCACGCTGGAGGACGTCTTCATCGGCCTGACCGGGAGTGAGATCCGTGACTGACGCACCCGCACCGACGACCGCGGCCTTCCGCCCTCCGGTCGGGCTCGCGCTCGGCTCGCTGCTGCGCGCCGACCTTCTCGTCCTGCTCCGGAGCCGCGTGTCGGCCGTGCTGAGCATTCTGCTGCCGGTGGTGATCATCGTGGCCACGACCTTCGGCAAGGCGGAGAGCCGGCTGGGCGGATCGGCCGAGATCGTCGGCCTCGCCCTGAGCATCGGGCTGATCACCTCGTGCCTCCTCGGCTACAGCCTCACCCTCGCCCACGACCGGGAGGTCGGCGTGCTCCAGCGGCTGCGGGTCAGCCCGGCGCCGACCTGGACCATCATGACCAGCCGGCTCACCGTGCAGGTCGCCGCGAACCTCGTCGGGTCGCTGGCGGTCATCATCGTGGGCGCGATCCTGCACCACCTCGGCCTCAGCCCGCTGCAGTACGTCCTGCTGCTGGCGACCGCTGTGCTCGGCGCCGCGGTGTTCCTGGCGCTCGGCCAGGCGCTCGTCGCGCTGGTCCGCACGACCGGCGCGATCAACGCGATCGGCCGCATCCTGTTCATCATCCTGCTGCTCACCGGGCTGCTCGGCGGCAGCGGCGTGCTCGGCGACACCATGCAGTCGATCGCCGACTGGACGCCCGTCGGCGCGCTGATGATCCTGTTCTCGGACGTCGTGAGCGGGGCGGCGTGGAGCGGGCACGACGCGAACGCGCTGCTCGCCTGCGTCGGCTACGTGGTCGTGTTCACCTTCATCGGGATCCGCTGGTTCCGGTGGGAGTCGCACTGACCGTCCCCGGTCGCGCGCGTCTCACGGCGTGGGGGTCGGCACCGGCGTCGGCGTCGCCGCAGGCCCCGGGGTGCCGGTCGGCGCCGGCGCCGGCGTCCCGGTCGGCGCGGGCGCAGGGGCGGGCGCGGCAGTGACCCCGGGATTCGCGGTCGGGCCGGGGGTGCTGCCCGGCGCACCCGAACCGGTCGGCACAGGCGAGGGAGCGGGCGCCGGCACGGAGGCCGCTCCACCGCCCGGCACCTGAACGGCGGCCGGATCGCGAGCGATGATGTCCTTCAGCTCCTGCTCGAACACGAGCAGCTGCGATTGCACCGCCGACAGCCCGAGCCCTTGGAGGTTGTGCGAGAACGCCATGATCTTCGCCCAGAGCGCGGCGATCCGGCTCATCGTCGCGGTGTCGGGCCGGCTGGTCACCGTCAGCACCAGCTGGTTCGCGAGGGCGGCGGTCACGCAGTCGACGCACCCGTAGTTGGCCGCCTCCGACAGGTTCTGCGGGACCACGACATGCGTCTCCCCGACGACGATCACCACCTGGAACGCCACGGCGACGGTCGTGCAGCCGGAGCAGTGCGCGAACGCGTACGCGGAGTTGGTGTTCAGGGCCGACTGGCCGCCGGTCACCCAGACCAGCGCGAAGGCGACGTCGTACAGCGTGGACCCGTTCGTGGTGTTCACCGCGAGCGCCTGGTTGTCGCCGGGCCGCGGCGGGGCAGGCTTGTTGAACGGGAAGACCCAGGACGGCGACCGGCCGTCGCGCGGGACCAGGACCATCGCGAGCTGCGGATGGTCGGCGGTCGGCCGCGCGTCCCCGCCCGGCCAGATCGTCTGAACGGCCCCGGTCGAGCCGGCGGAGAGCCGGCCGGACGAGAGGGTCGCCGGCGCGAGGATGTCGGTGAGCGTGCCGCGCTCGTAAGGCTGGATGGGGCGGTACGTCTGCGGCGCGGGCCACCAGGCGAAGGCGAGGCCGCCGACCATCGCCAGCACGAGCGCGGCCGCGACTCCGCGGCGCACCGGCCTCCCGCGCGTGCCCGCCCAGAGCCGCGCGAGACCGGTCCGGGCGAGCCGGAACAGGATGTAGAGGGTGCCCAGGATCGGCAGGGCCGTCGCGAGCATGAGGACGAGCTGCGCCGCCCCCGCTGCCGTGTCGCTGCGGCCGAACTCCAGCGCGAGCGCGTGGCCCCGCTCCGCCAGCGCGGCCCAGGCCGTGGCGAGCACACGGGGAAGCGTCAGCACCATCGCCACCAGGGAGAACAGCAGCATCGGGACGACGACGAGCACCCAGACGCTGACGACGGCACGCGCCCACGGCCGGAGCGTCCGGGACTCCGGACGACGCCAGCGCCACGGCAGGAGGCCGAGCAGGGTCGGGCCGATGCGCTGGAAGAGGTCAGGCACACCGGTCAGGTCCGCCAGCACGTGATACCCGTCGAACCGCACGGTCGGCAGCAGCTGGTGGACCATCTGCAGCAGCTGCGTGAGCACGACGAGCAGCAGCGCATCCCAGCGCGTCGCGAACCACACCCCGACGATGGCGACGGCGACGATCGCGTTGAAGTACAGGCCCCCGAGGTCGGTGCGGACGCGGCCGAACCGCCCGAGCCGGTACGAGTCGGTGACGTCGGTGAAGAACGCCGGCCAGAACAGGTAGAGGCCCATCCCCATCCGGCCGGGGGTCGCGCCGCCGTACCGCGCCGCCGCCGCGTGGCCGAACTCGTGGAAGCCCGCCGACAGGACGGTCACGGCGACGATGAGCAGGAGGACACCCGGGTCCTGGAACGCGTGGTACGTCGCCGCCGCCAGGCCCTGCACCATCAGCAGCCACCAGCACGCCGCCACGAACAGGCAGATCACCGGCACGACGACGAGGGGATGGAACAGCCGGGCGAACGGCCCGGTGAGCCGCCGGGTGCGGTCGGGATCGGTGATCTCCTTCCGCAGCCGCAGCCCGAGCAGCGGGGAGGACCGCTTGACCTCCGGCTCGCCGCCGTCCGCGCGGGTGAGGAGGCCCAGCGGGCGGAGCGAGGAGTCGACCAGGTGCGCGACGTCGTCGGGACGGATGGCGCGGCCCACCCGCTCGCTGACGCGCTCCGCGATCCGGCCGATGTCGCGCGTGCCGTCGACCTCGTCGAGGATCGCGAAGAGCAGCGGCGTGAGCTGGAGGACCTGACCGTCGCCGCGGCGGGCGAGCGAGGGCGGCTCGCGGTACCCCGAACCCTGCATGGCGCCGATCAGCTGGACGCCGTCGGCGCGGGCGAGCACCTCCGTCGAGCGGTCGACACTCCCGGCCGGCGGTTTCGATGCGATCGTCACAGCGTTGCGCTACTGCTGCGCAGGCGGCTGCCCGATGGTCGACTGCTGGCCCGCGGTCGCGTCCGCGGAGCCGGTGATGCTCTGGTCGATCGCGGCGTCCTGGTGCGAGACGGCGGCGGCCTGACTGTCGATCGAGCCGATGTTGGCGGCCACGCTGGCGTCGATCGGCGCCGCGACGTTCGCGTTCGCGGCGACCGCACCGTTGATCGGGGCCGCGATGTGCGCGTCGGCGGCCGCGTTGATGTTCACGTTGAGGAGGTTGCCGTCCGTGATCGAGCCAGGGGTGGCGGCCGGCTGCGGAGGAGCCGGGGTCGTGTCCGCCGTGGGAGCCATCTCGCTCACCTGGTGGGAGTTGGCGACCGCGTCCGCCGCGATGCCCTGCTGGATGCCCGCGCTCTGGTCGGCGCCCGCGACGGCCGTCGAGCCCGCCGAGAGCACGTTGGCGCCGGCGGAGGCCTCGATGGGGGCGGCGACGTTGGCGTTGGCCGCGACACCGAGGTCGACAGGGGCGACCAGCCCGAGCCCGAGGTTCAGGTCGGCATTGAGGTCGAGGATGGAGGCCACCTCCTTGTCGGGAAGGGGCGTTGCGGCCTCCGCCGCGAGCTCCTCCGCGGAGAGCGGCTGCGGGTCGGACGTGTTGTCGTCTTTCATGGGAGGATTCCTCTCCGGCGCGCGACGCGCCGATCCCTGCAGACGGTACGTCCGCCCTCCGTCCGCAGGAAGGCCGTTCACCTCCGGCGACGGCTGTGGTATGCGCTGGCCCACGCACGAGCGCGGGCCTCCGTCTGCCGTCAGGAGGTCCGGAATGCGAAGATCCTCCCGGCGTGCGGGTCGCGCTGCAGCGCGGCCTCGTCGTACCCCTCGGCGGAGGTCGTGATGTACAGCGTCGCGAGATCCGGCCCTCCGAAGCAGCAGCTCGACACCTGCGCGGCCGCGACCTCGACGCGGGCGAGCAGCCGGCCGCCGGTGTCGTAGCGCTGCACGGCGCCGCCGCCCCAGAGCGCGACCCAGAGGCAGCCGTCGGCGTCGACGCACATCCCGTCGGGGGCGCCCTGCTCCGGTGGGATGCGGATGACGACCTCGCCGTCGTCCAGCCCGTCGTCGGCGACGGTGAAGCGGCGGACCGTCCGCGTGGGAGTGTCGATGTAGAAGAGCGTGCCGCCGTCCGGCGTCCAGGCCAGGCCGTTGGAGATGGTCGCGCCGTCGAGCATCAGCCGCGGGCGGTCGCCGTCCAGCCGGTAGAGGGCGCCGGCGCCGGGGGCCATGTCGTACGCCATCGTGCCCGCCCAGAACCGGCCGAGCGGGTCGAGCTTGCCGTCGTTCATCCGGCGGCGGACGCCGTCGTCGGGCAGGACGTCGGCGATCGGGGTGAGGATGCCGGCCCGGTCCAGCCGGTGGAAGCCGGCGCCGGCCGCGACCAGCCAGCCGCCGTCCTCGTCCGCGCGGTCGGGGACGATGGCGCCCACGGCCATCCCGAGCTCGAAGGGCGGCTCCTCGACGAGCGCGCCGGTCGGCGTCGGGCGTGCGCGCCGGACGATGCCGCGGTACTGGTCGACCCAGAGCAGCGTGCCGTCGCGGTCGTCCCAGAGCGGCCCCTCGGCGTGCTCGGCGGCGGCCTCCACCGCGATCTGAGCGCGCAGGACCAACGGCCCGGTCACAGCGCCGCCCGCTCGTGCGCGAGGCTCGGGATCTGGGTGGCGAACTTGCCGCCGGAGACGTCGATGAGGGCGCCGGTGAGGTAACCGGCATAGTCGCTGGCGAGGAAGCAGACCAGGTCGGCGACGTCCTCCGGGCGCTCCCAGCGGCGCAGCGACAGGGTGTCGAGCAGGCGGTTCGTCCGGGCCTCCGGGAGGTCGGCGAAGCCGTTCATGGCAGTGGGGATCATCCCGGGCGCGTAGGCGTTGACCGTGATGTTCCACGGGCCGAGCTCGGAGGCGAGCACGCGCGTGAACTGCACGACCGCGGCCTTGGACGCGCCGTAGGCCGCCGCACCGACGCTCGGGATGATCGCCGCGAAGGACGCGGCGTTGACGATCCGCCCGCGCCCGGCCCGCTTCATGGCCGGGATCACGGCCTGCGACAGCGCGAACACCCCGAACACGTTCACGTCGAAGCACGCCCGCCAGCGCGCGGGGTCGAGCGTCTCGACGTCGCCCTCCACGTTGATGCCGGCGTTGTTCACGAGGACGTCGATGCGGCCGAACTCGCTCTCGACGATGTCGATCGCGGCGCGGACCGACGCGGCGTCGGTGACGTCGCAGTGGATCGTGCGCGCGAGCTCCTCCACGGCGTCGTCGAACGCGAGATCGAGGGCGACGACGGTCGCGTTCTCGGCGACGAAGCGCTCCACGAGCCCGCGCCCGATCCCGCGGCCTCCCCCGCTGACGATGACGACCTGCCCGGCGAAGTCGATGAGCATGTGACCTCCAATAGTCATACTATTGAGACCATCGTAGCGAGGTGAGAGGAGGTCCGCGATGGGTTCTCCCGCGGACGGGCGCGTGGTGTGGATCACCGGCGCAGGCAGCGGCATCGGCCGGGCCACGGCGATCGAGGCGGCGCGGGCCGGCTGGCGGGTGGCGCTCACCGGGCGCCGCGCACCGGCGCTGGAGGAGACTGCGGCGGCGGTGCGGGAGGCGGGCGGCTCCGCACTGCTCGTGTCGGGCGATGCGACCTCCGACGACGTCGTCCTGGCCTCCCTCGACCGGATCACCGCCACCTGGGGCCGCCTTGACGCGCTCGTGCTCGCCGCCGGCCTGAACGCGCCGCAGCGCCGCTGGGCCGACCACGACCTCCCGGCCTTCGACGAGATCGTGCGCGTCAACCTCACCGGCCCTGCACACTTGGTCACGGCCGCGCTGCCGCTGCTGCGCGCATCGCGCGGCGTCGTCGTGTTCGTGTCGTCGTACTCCGCGTGGGCGTTGAACCCGATCGCGGGGGTCGCGTACAGCGCGTCCAAGGCCGGGCTGTCGGCGCTGAGCCGCACCCTCAACGCGCAGGAGGCCGCGGCCGGCGTCCGGTCGTGCCACCTCTGCCCCGGCGACGTGAACACCGACTTCCTCGGCCACCGCCCGCAGGTGCCGTCGGACGACGCCCGCGCGGTGATGCTGCAGCCGGCGGACGTGGCGCGCAGCATCCGCTTCGTGCTGGAGGCTCCGGCGCACGTGCGGTTCGACGAGCTGGTGGTGTCGCCGGTGTCGCAGACGTGAGCGGGGCTCCGGTGGACGGCGGCCGGGCCTACCGCCGCGTCCTCGACCGGCTCGGCCGGTGGATCATCGCGGGCGACCTCCCGGCCGGCCGCGTGGTGAACGTCGAGTGGGCGATGGAGCAGACCGGCGCCTCCCGCAGCGTCGTGCGCGAGGCCACGCGCGTGCTGGTCTCCCTCGGCCTCCTCGTAGCCCGCCAGCGCGTCGGCCTGACGGTCACCGCGAGCGAGGACTGGGACGCGCTCGACGGCGACGTCGTCCGCTGGCGCCTCGACTCGCCGGACCACGACGCGCAGATCGCGGAACTCCTCGACCTGCGCCTCGCGGTCGAGCCGGGGGCGGCCAGGGCGGCGGCTACGCGGCGCAGTGCGGAGCAGGCGGCGGCGCTGGTCGCGGCGGCCCGCGAACTGGAGGACGCGGCCGCGCGCCGGGACGCCGCGGCGTTCTTCGAGGCGGATGCGGCCTTCCACAGCGGGGTGATCGCGGCGAGCGGCAACCGGATGTTCGTGCGCCTGCAGGCGGTGCTGCGGGAGGCGCTGCGCGAGCGCACGCCGCACGCGCCTGTGAGCTGGCGGGACGCGCCGGCGGATGCGCGGCTGCACGCGGAGGTGGCGGCGGCCATCCAGGGCCGGGAGGCCGGGGTGGCGGAGGAGGTCATGGGGCGGATCGTGCGCGGGGACTGACGCCGCACACGCGACGGCCCCGGCATCCACTGGACACCGGGGCCGCCGTCACGCGCTTACTTCAGCGCTGCGATCTCTACTTCAGCGCTGCGATGATGCCGTTCACATCCGGCGTCCCCCACCCGGTCGGGCGGTCCCAGCCCGCCGTCGCCGAGTAGCCGCCGCTGAACGTCGGGGTCGTGTTGCTGCCGACCGTCACGTCGTAGAGCAGGCCCTTCGACGCCCAGCTCTGCGCCTGCTGGCCGACGTTGCCGACCGTGTGCCCGACCGCCTGGATGGTGTCCGCCGTCAGGGCCGCCCACTGCGGCGAGCCCGCCGACGTGCCTCCGAAGAAGTAGAGGCCGTTGTTGGCGCCGCCCAGGAACCCGAGGTACGTGAGCACTCCCGTGTAGACGCTGGCGTTGTAGGCGACGTCGGAGCCCTGCTTCGACGTGAACAGGCTCGGCGCGCCACCGGTCTCACCAACCACGCCGAAGGCGCAGGTCAGCGGGCAGTTCGCGAAGTCGCCCCACACCGTCTCGCGCGGCTGGTTGAGCCCGCTGCCTGCCCAGAGGTTGGTGCCGCCGACCGAGGTCACGTTCAGGTCGGAGGCCGGGAAGGCGTAGTTCGCGAAGCCGGCGCCGTTGTCGGAGCCGCTGTCCCCGGAGGACGCGAAGAGCGACATCCCCTGAGCAGCGCCCTGCGCGAGGGCCTTCACGCCCTGCGCGGTCTGGCCGTTGTTGGCGTTCGGCGACTTGATCAGGTTGTCCGCCTCACCGAAGCTCATCGACAGGACGTTGCCGAGCTTGTTGTCCACCGCGTACTTGATCGCGTTGTCGATCGTCGCCCCACGGTCGTTCGCCGCCACGACGAGCGCGATGTTCGCGCCAGGCGCCACCGCGTGCGCCCACTGGACGTCGAGGGAGGTCTCCTCGGCCCAGCCGGTCTGCGTCTTCTTGCCCGTCCAGGTCGGCTTGCCGCCCGGGTAGTAGACCGTCAGGTTCGGCGTCGGGAGCCCGAACGCCCCGGAGAAGGCCGCGAGGTCCGACTGCACGGTCGGGCTGCCGAACGCGTCGACGATGACGACGGTCTGCCCGGTGCCCGCAGGGACGCCGTTGATGGTGGCCGGGATGTCGTACGCGGCCCGGATGCTGTCCGGGGTCTGGCAGGCCACCCGGCCGGCGGTCTGCGCCAGGCACTGGGCCGGCGTGAGCGACGGTGTGACGGCGCTGGTGGAGAGTCCGGCCTTCTCGACGATCGGATGGACGCTGTAGACGCCGCTGGTGTCGGGGGTCGCGGCACTGGGTGTGGCCGCGGACGCCGGTGCCGTGACCGCCACCGCGAGCGCTGCGGCTCCGGCGATGGCGAGGCTGACGGAGAAGAACGAAGAACGTTTCATGGTGCTCCCTTGTCCTGCCGCCGCTCCAGCGCGACGGCCCGGAATGCACCCTATGCCGCACCCCGCACTCAGGGATAGAACGGGCTGTCTGAGGGTCTTCTCAGATAGCCTCGCGATTCGTGGGGGGAGTGGACGCAAGCGCGCGGCGGGGGGGCCAAAGGGACGCCAGCGACGGGGGTTTTGGTGGGGGGGGCGCGGGGGGGGGGGTTT
>NZ_JBHTXK010000011.1:0-69957 GCF_042791795.1 Leifsonia sp. NPDC056665 | reverse complement strand
CATTTTTGTTTTGTCGGGGTTTTTTTCGGTTCTTCTATTATCGCCTCGCTCTTGGTCCCTATTGCCCACCCCCGGGGGCGGTGCGGCCACTTGCGCCACGAATGCTCAGTGGTTGCAGGTGCCGGAGCCGGTGTCGGAGTAGTTCAGCGCCGAAGCGGGCTGGCCCGCGCCCGCGAGCGCCGGGGTGTACGCGTACGAGTAGCTGTGCTGCTTCAGCGTGAAGTTCATCGTGCCGTAGCCCTGGTCGAAGCCGGTGAGCACGTTCGCGTTGGCGTAGCTGCCATCCGCGTTCTTCGCCAGGCTGTCGAGCGCCTCGCCGCCGGTGCCGATGATGAACTCGGGGATGCCGCGCTTCGGGTCGTACTGGCCGGCCGGGTTCATCGGCTTGAGGTGCGCGTAGGCGTGCTCGTGGCCGTTCAGCACCAGGGTGGCGTGGTCGGCGTAGAGCAGCTTCCACCAGGCGTCGGCCACCTGGCCCTCCTGGCCGCCCGCGCCCGGGTCCCCGGCGCCGACCGTGGCGGTGGAGGCCGTGGTCGCGCTGAACGTCGGCTGGTGCCAGTAGGCGATCGTGCACTGCTGCTGGTTGCTCTTCAGATCGCTCGCCAGCCAGGTCGTCTCCTGCGCGAGGACGCCGCTGTCCGTGGTGGAGCAGTCGTTGTTGAAGGCCGCCGAGTTGCACTCCACGTTCAGCGAGATGATGTGCCAGTTGCCGAGGTTGTACGAGTACCAGCCCTGGTTCGCGGTCGTGTCGTCGCCGGCCTGGCCCGAGGCGTTCGGGGCGCCGGTCTGGTCGTGGCCGTTGAAGTAGGCGAAGTAGCCGTTGCCGTTCTGGCCGGCCTCGTTGTCGCCCTTCTTCGTGTACGAGTAGTACTCGTGGTTGCCCGGCGCCGGCTTCTCCAGGAACTTCAGGCCACCCCAGGCCTGCTCGAACGAGCCCTCGAAGTCGCTCAGCTTGCCCACCTCGTACTGCTCGTCGCCGAGCAGCGCGACGGCGTCCGGCTTCATCGCGTCCGTCTGCTTCGCGGTCGCGAACTCGGCGTCGTAGCCGCCGAGGCTCGGGCTGCCGCACTTGAGGCCGGCCGGCGTGGCGGCGTTGTCGCTATCGTTCGGCTCGCACGCGATGTCGCCGACGGCGGCGAGCGTGTAGGTCTTGTCGTTCTGCGCCTTGACGGCCGAGTCGTAGGGCCAGCCGTTGTCGATGGCGGGCGCGGCGACGGCTGCGGCCGTGGTGAGGAGCGTCGCGGCGACGACGCCGACGGCGATCAGTGAGAGCTTGCGGGTTCTGGAACGCATCGAGATCCTCCTGAGACTGGTGAGTCGACCCCCGGACAGGTGCGAGCCTCGGAGCAGCGGGCGTCGCCCAGGTGAACCGTCCCCGACCGGCGGGTGAACGCTCCCTGCGGACTCTCACAGGATTCGGCCCCACGGCAACCTGAATGCGCAGCGAGTCGGCGACTCACACGGTGCGACAAGTGGCGTAGCGTGACCGGCGTGCACCAGAACCAACAGCATTCACCGCAGAAGGTGGCCGAGCGGAGTCCCTCGCCGCAGAGCGATCCGCCGAAGGGACAGAGCCGTCCGCCGAAGGCACAGAGCCGTCCACCGAAGGTGACGGACCGCCGGAAGCGGCTGCTGTTCGGGGCGGCGCTGGCGGCGCTGGGCGTCGTCTTCGGCGACATCGGCACGAGCCCGCTCTACGCCCTGAAGACCGTCTTCCTGCTCGACGGCGGTGCGGTGCGCGCGAACCAGGGCGACGTCTTCGGTGTGATCTCGCTCATCTTCTGGAGCGTGACGATCATCGTCTCGATCAAGTACATCGGGATCCTGATGCGCGCCGACAACGACGGCGAGGGCGGCGTGATGGCGCTGGCCGCGCTCGCCCAGCGCCTCTACGCCAAGAACGCCGGCAAGGCCGGCACCCTCCTGGTGGTGGGCATCGTCGGCGTCTCCCTCTTCTACGGCGACTCGATCATCACCCCCGCGATCAGCGTGCTGTCCGCCGTCGAGGGCCTCCACGTCACCGTGCCGGCCATCTCGCACCTGGTCATCCCCATCGCCGCGGTCATCCTGGTCGCCCTGTTCGTCGTGCAGAAGTTCGGCACGGGGAAGGTGGGCGTGCTGTTCGGGCCGGTCATGGTGCTGTGGTTCGCCGTCATCGGAGTCGCCGGGCTCGCGATGGTCGTCCAGTTCCCTGCGGTGCTGCTCGGCCTGTCCCCGACCTACGCCATCGCCTTCATGGTCAGCAAGCCGCTCGTCGCGTTCGTGGCGCTCGGCGCGGTGGTCCTGGTCATCACGGGAGCGGAGGCCCTCTACGCCGACATGGGCCACTTCGGCCGGGCGCCGATCAGCCGGGCGTGGTTCTTCCTCGTCTTCCCGGCGCTGGTCCTCAACTACCTCGGCCAGGCCGCACTCGTGCTGCACGACCCGGCAGCCCGCGCGAACCCGTTCTTCCTGCTCATCCCGGAGTGGGGCCGGCTCCCCGTCGTGATCCTGGCGACCGCCGCGACGGTGATCGCGAGCCAGGCGGTCATCTCCGGCGCATACTCGCTCTCCCGGCAGGCCGTGCAGCTCGGCCTGCTGCCGCCGCTGACCGTCAAGCAGACCTCCCAGCACGAGGGCGGCCAGATCTACCTGCCGGCCGTCAACCTCCTGCTGTTCATCGGCGTCATGGCGGTCATGCTCTCGTTCGGCTCGTCCGACCGGCTGTCGACGGCGTACGGCATCTCGGTGACCGGCGCCCTCGTCGTGGACACCGTCCTGCTGCTGCTCGTCGCCCGGCCGCTCTGGCACTGGGCGACCTGGAAGATCGTGCTCGCGGCCATCGCCTTCGGCGGGCTCGAGCTCAGCTTCCTGGCCGGCAACCTCTCCAAGATCGTCAACGGCGGCTGGGTGCCGCTGCTGATCGCGGGAGTCGTCATCCTCGTCATGACCACCTGGCGGCGCGGACGGCAGCTCGTGCAGGCCGACCGGCTGAAGAAGGAGGGCTCGATGGCGCAGTTCATCGAGGAGATCCGCAAGAAGAAGCTGCCGCGTGTACCGGGCATCGCCATCTTCCCGCACCCGAACAAGGACACGACCCCGCTGGCGCTCCGTGCCAACGTCAAGCACAACCACGTCCTCCACGAGCACGTGATCATCGTGGGGGTGAGAACCGCGCAGGTGCCGCACGTGCCGGCCGCCGACGCCTTCGAGTACGACCCGCTCGGCTACGCGGACGACGGCATCGAGTTCCTCAACATCACGTTCGGCTTCTCGGACGACCCGGACATCCCGCGCGCCCTCCGCGCCGCGGTCCGGGAGGGCGTCCTCCCGCTCGACTCCGCGAACTTCAAGCAGGCGTCGTACTTCATCTCCCGCGGCGCGATCCGGATCACCCGGAAGGACAACATGGTGCCGTGGCGCCGGTCGCTGTTCGTCGCGCTCGCCCACAACGCCGCGAACCCGGCAGCCCGCTTCGGGCTGCCGGCGTTGCGGACGGTCACGATGGGCAGTGACGTCGAGATCTGAGATGTAGAAATCTGAGCGGACGGCCTCAGCTCTCTGCCGCCGCCCGGATCACCTCCGCGATCTGGGCGTGCTTCGGGATGAACGCCGTGTGCGAACCGTCGACGTGCGAGGTCGTCGCCTTCATCCGCTCGGCGTAGAACTCCTCCGCCTTCGGCGAGATGGCGTTGTCGTGGTCCGACACCACGAACCAGCTCGGGATGTCCTTCCAGCCGGCGGCGGTCGCGTTCTGGGTGAGGGAGGCCACCGCGAGCGGGCGCTGCGTGGCGTACATCACGGCCGCTGCCTCCTCCGAGGAGTCGCCGCAGAAGACCTCGCGGAAGCGCTCCTTCTTCACGTAGACCTCCGGGCCGCCGGGCGAGCCGACCGCGTCGTACGGGGTCGGCTGGTTCTCCGTCGCCAGCAGCGGAGCCGGGAACGGCTCCTGCGCGCTCACGCAGCTCTCGCCGACGTCGAGGCCGAAGGCGGCCAGGTAGACGAGGGCCTTCACGTTGGACAGGCCCGCGGAGGCCTGGCTGATGACCGCGCCGCCGTAGGAGTGCCCGACCAGCACGACGGGTCCGTCGATGGCGCCGACGACCCGCGCGACCGAGTCCGCGTCGGTGAGCAGGCTCCTGAGCGGATTCGGCGGTGCGACAACCGGGTAGCCGGATGCCTCCAGGTCGCCGATCAGGCCGGCGAAGCCGGACGCGTCGGCGAAAGCACCGTGGACGAGCACGATCGTGGGCTGAGCAGCCATGAGTCTTCCTTCGTTTCCGTGAGTGGGTGGACGACGCCATCCTGGAACCCACACACCGAACGCGGCAAGACCCGACCGCCCGACCGCCCGCTACTCGGCGGAGCCGGTCTCCCCGTCGAGCTCCGTGCGCACCTCGTGCTCGACCAGCACCGGCACGAAGTCGCGCACGGGCGCGTCCTCGTACTGCTCGTAGTGCTCCTCGACCAACTGGTCGATCTGCTCCTTCGGCACCTCGGGGAAGCGGTCGCTGAGCCGCTCGGCAGCGTGCTCGAGTGCCACGGCTTCGTCCTGCAGACCCGCACCCTGGGTGCGCTTGTCGTGTTCGCTCGTCATGCCGCGATTGTCCGCCGGGAGGCAGAAAAGGCAAGGGAAGGTCCGCAGAACGAGCGGACCGCTACGCCCGGAACACCGTCCGCCCCGCCACGATCGTCTCGATCACGCGGGCCCGCAGCAGGGATGACGCCCCCTCCGCGAAGACGTCGGAGTCGAGCACTGCGAGGTCGGCGGCGTAGCCCGGCGCGATCCGCCCGCGCCAGTCGCCGTCGCCCACCGAGGCGGCGGCGTCCCGGGTCGCGTGGGCGACCGCACGCTCCAGCGGCAGCGCGTACTGCGGGTGCACCGCCGGGACCGACGGGTCGAGCGCGGACGCCCGGGTGGAGGCCACGTACAGGTTCGCGAGCGCCTGGTGCGGCGCGGTCGGCGAGTCGGTCGAGAAGGCGAGGAGCGCGCCGGCGTCCTCGTACTCCGGCCACGGGAAGGCCCGGTCGACCCGCTCGTCGCCCAGCATCTCGGCCCAGTTCTCGAAGATCGCCGGATCGGAGTGCACCGGCTGCATTGAGGCGGTCACGCCGAGGCGCGCCATCCGCTCGGCCGTCCCGGGCGCCGCGTACTCCAGGTGCTCGATGCGGTGCCGGCGCGGAAGGTCGCCGTTGACGGCGACGGCCTGCTCCAGCGCGTCGAGCGCGAGCTGGCTCGCGTAGTCGCCGATCGCATGCTGGGCGATCTGGAGGCCGGCCGCGTCCGCCGCGGCGACGACCGGCGCGAGCCGCTCCAGCGGCCAGATCGGGTCGGCGTTGCTGCCGTCCGCGTACGGCTGCCGCATCGCGGCGGTGCAGGCGTCGATCACGCCGTCCAGGATGAGCTTGATGCCCACCACGCGCAGCCACGGCGTTGCCGGCTCGGCCGCGAGCTGCGCCGCCAGCTCGACCTGCGCGAGGTTCGCCGCGTCGTCGCCGGTGTTCGTGATGAGCCAGTGCGCCGCGACGCGGAGCGGGAGCTCTCCCCCGCGCCGCTCCTGCGCGCGCTTCAGCGCGGCCAGGCCGAACTCGTCGAACGCCATGTCGACGACGCCGGCGACGCCGGTCGCGAGGTAGGCGTCGATGGTGCGCTCGACGTGCTCGTCGCGGTCGGCGTCGGTGGTGGCCTCGTCGCGCTGCGCCCAGGCGTACTGGGTCGCCGCGGTCTCCAGCAGGAGACCGGTCGGCTCGCCGTCCGCGTCGCGCACGATCTCGCCGCCGATCGGGTCCGGGGTGTCGCGCGTGATGCCGAGCTCGGCCAGCGCCGCGGTGTTGACCCAGCAGGAGTGGTAGTCGTTGGCGTCGAGGTACACGGGGATCTCGGCGATCACCGCGTCGATCATCCCGGCGGTCGGCGCCCCGCCCGGCACGGCGTCGAACAGCCAGCCGCGCCCGCGCAGCACGGTCGCGTCGGGTTGGGCCTCGCGCGCCTCCACCAGCAGCCGGAGGATGCCGTCGAGGTCGCGCGCGTCGGTCAGGTACACCTGGCCGAGCGCGGCGCCCATCATCAGCAGGTGCGTGTGCGCGTCGGTGATCCCGGGGAGGACGAGGCGGCCCTGAAGGTCGACGGTGCGGTCGGCCGCGCGTGCGGCGCCGTCCTCCCCGACCCAGCTGATCGTCTCGCCGGTCACGGCGAGCGCGGTCGCCCACGCGGCCTCCGGGTCGGCGTCCGCGGTGAAGACGCGGCCGTTGCGGTAAAGCGTGGTCAGGGTGCGGTCGGTCACAGCCGACCCTCCTTTCCGAGCCGGGTGCGGCTCAACAGGGTGTAGATGAGTGCGCTCACGGTGATCCCGACCGGAACGGACAGGTCGACGTGGCCGATCGCGGCCGAGATGGCACCCGTCCAGACGTCGGTGGACAGGCAGAGCGCCGTCGCGATCCCGCCGATCGCCAGTGCCGTGATGCCCGGGATGCTCCAGCCGCCGGTGTACCAGAACCGGCCTCCGCGCCGGTCATCGAACAGGTCGAGGCCGTCGTAGACGTTGCGCCGCCGGATCACGTCGACCACGAAGATCGCCATCGCGGGCCCCGAGACCACGACCAGGAACTGCAGCAGCAGGTTGGCGGCTTCCAGCAGGCTGGACGACAGCACCAGGTAGATGGTGAGCGCCGTCCCGACGAGGCCGACGATGATCGCGGCCGGGATGCGCTTGAGCTTGAACCCGATCGCCTGCAGCGACATGCTCGACGAGTAGGCGGTCATCGCGTTGAGCGCGATCGTGTTCACGATGACGCCGATGACCAGCAGCGGGCCCATCCAGCCCGGGAGCAGGTCGAACAGCGCGACGTCGATCCCCGCGTCGAACGCCCCGGACTTCAGCCCTGTCGCCAGCAGCACTCCCACGATCGTGAACACCACGAACGGGAGCGCGCCGCCGAGCGCCGTCGCCGCGGCGATGTGCGACGGCTTGGTCGAGCGCGGCAGGTAGCGGGCGAGGTCCGGGCTGTTGATGAACGACAGCGGCGAGGAGGCCAGGATGGTGAACCCGACTGTGATCGCCGACCAGAGCGCGATCCCGCTCAGCGGGTGCGCGGCCGTGTAGCCCCAGTTCACCGTCGGCAGGATGAACAGCGAGACGCCCACGAAGATCACGAACAGCAGCACGGCCATGACCGGGTAGATGCGCAGGATGAGCGCGTGCCCGAAGATCGCGACCGCGATCGTCACCGCGGAGACCACGATCGTCACGCCGATCGGCACCCAGACCGGGTCGCTCAGCCCGACCCTCCGCAGCAGGTCCGCGCCCATGAAGGAGGACGCCAGCCAGGTCAGCGCGAGGAAGACCGCGCCGATGAACCAGCCGACGAACGCGACGAAGAGCTTGTTGCCGATGATCCCGTACATGGCGCGGGTCACCACCGAGCCCGAGGTGCCGGAGGCCGGACCGCTGGCCGCGATGATCCCCGGGAACACCCAGAGCAGCGCGGCGACCAGGATCACCAGGACCGCCTGCCAGATCTCGAGGCCGAGCAGGATGAGCGTCGCGCCGATCGTGAAGTTGAGGATGCTCACCCCCGGCGCCGCCCAGACGAAGAACAGGTCGCGGGCCCGGCCGTGCCGCTCGGCGTCGCCGATGACCTCGATCCCGCGGGTCTCGGGTTGGGTGGACACATCCACGAATTCGTCGGCGCCGATCCGTTCTCGGGTCATGGCGTTCCTCTCTGACTCAGCTCCATTGCTATTGGTCATGTGCCCAATTGGCTATTGGTCAGTCATTCAATAGCATGGGAGGCATGGAGTCAAGAGCGACGTCCGAGGAAGCCCCCGAGCAGGCGGCCACGAGCCAGCCCCGTTCGCGCAAACCCGCCGAGGAGCGCCGCGAGGAGATCCTCGCCGCGGCGGCCGAGATCGCGATCGAGGAGGGCCTGGAGCGGATCACGCTCCGCGCCGTCGCCGCCCGGCTCGGCGTCCGGCCCGGCCTGATCTCGCACTACTTCCCCGCGGCGGAGGACCTCGTCGACGAGGCCTTCGCCCGCGCGGCGACCATCGAGCGCGAGCGCTTCTTCCCGACAGAGGGGCCGCCGCTGGAGCGGCTCGCGCACTTCGTGCACCACATCGACTCCGGGGCCTCCTGGCCACTGGCCCGGCTGTGGCTGAACGCGCGGCACCTCTCCCGCTTCACTCCGTCACTGGAGGAGACGCTGCGCGAGCAGGACGCCCTCGACCGCTCCCGGCTGCGGGCCATTGTGCAGGAAGGGGCCGACGCCGGCGTGTTCGCCGAGGTCGACCCCGAGTGGGCGAGCATCCGCATCCTGATCGCGGTCGACGGGAGCGGCTCCTACGTCAACAGCGCCGGCGACCTCAGCAACCCGGCGCAGCTTCGCTTCGTCGCCGACGTCGTCGAGTGGACGCTAGCCCTGCCTCCCGGCACCCTCAACACGACCCCCTGACCAGCAGTTCCGGAGTTGTGCACGCGACACGCCGGTGCGTAGCGTGCAGAACTCCGGAATCGACGGCCGGCGGCTGCGAGAAGTATTTTTCGACTCGGTACAGATGTGCTTGCTCGGAAGCAACTAATAGTTGCTATCGTGTCCTCACCCGCACCAACACGCTTTACCCGAAGGGCGTCTGGAAAAATGAGCACCGTGGTCGACCAGGATCCGGCGAACCCTCTCGCACAGGCGCCGAACGAGTCCGGCCGGGCGAACACAGCCCGACCGACCGTCACCGCGTTCGTGGACGGGGTTTCGGGCCACAACGACCGCGCCAGGCGCGCCACCATCGACCTCGCGAAGACGCTGGGCCGTCGGCTGGAGTCGAAAGTCGGCGTGATCGGCGAAGGCACCGCGCACCGGCAGAGCCTCGGCTGGCGGGCCGCGCTCCACGAGGCCAAGGCGGAGCTGGATGCGCTGGCGGAGACGACGGAGCACTCGCTGCGGTCCGCGTCGTTCAGCGCCTTCTGCCTGACCAGGAACGCGGCCGCCCTCGCCACCCTCCCGGCCGTCGCCCGGGCGTACCCGGACGCCGCGACCGTGTGGATGGGGGCTCACCCCTGCCTGCACACCCCCGCGACCACCCGCACCGGCGACCTCAGCGGGATGGCCCTCGGCGGCGCGACCGGCTTGTGGAAGACCGGGCACGGCGGCGACCTGGCCCTCTCGAACGTGGTGCTGGTCGGCGCCCGCGACCTCGACCAGGCCGAGCGGAACGTCATCGCCAACTCCCCGATCCGCAACATCCCGACCGGGCCGCGGATGCAGGAGGAGCTGGCGGAGACGATCGCCGGCCGCGAGGTGTTCGTGCACTTCTCCGCCGACGTCCTGCAGCCCGGCATCGTCCTCACCGACTTCCAGGTCGCGAACGGCCTGACCATCGATGCCGTCGTGGCGACGGCCCGCACCCTCGCAGGCGAGCGCGTGATCGGCCTCCAGCTCAGCGAGCTCGAGCACGACCCGACCGATCGCTTCAACACCTCCGCCCAGCTCGTGCTGGAGATGCTGACGCCGCTGCTGCCGCGCACGTAGCACGCAGCAGCAGCGGCGTCAGCGTGGGAGGCCCTCACTCCGCGGCGATCCCCTCTCCGCCCGCGGCGCCGGGGACGACGACCGACCCGACGCTCGTCAGGCCGCCGCCTGCATTCACCCGGAACCCGTCGACCACTCCGGCCGCACCGGTCTGGACGTAGAGGAACCGGCCGTCCGCGGTCACGGTCGCGTCGACCGTCCCCGCGCCGGTCGCCGTGTTCCCGAGCGCCGTCAGGCCGCCCGCTCCCGCATCGAGGTAGCCGGAGAGCGTTCCGCTCGCGGCGTTGGAGGCGTAGAACGCCGAGCCGTCGCGGACGATCCAGCACGTCGCGGCCTGACCGGTCGCGGCGGTCGCGATCGGGGTGACGACGCCGCTCGGCGCGATGGCGAAGGTGGCGACGGCGTTCGTGTTCGCCTCGGCCACCACCAGGTGGCCTCCCGCGTCGAACGACACGGCGAACGGCACCGCGTTCGGCTCGACGTTCGTCACCGGATGCGCGGAGAGACCGCCCAGCCGATCGACGCCGAACACGTCGATGGCGCTGCCGTTGCCCTTGGTCGTGACGACGACCTTCGACCCGTCCGGCGTGAACGCGACCTGCCCCGGCGTGTGCGTGAACTCGGGCGTGAGGTTCGGGTCGAGTCCGAGCGGGCGGTTCCAGACCGGGATGCGGACGAGGAAGTCGGCCACGCGGACGAAGCCCTGCACCGATCCTCCCGCGCGCGCGTTGAGCACGTAGACCAGGGCGCCGTGCGCGGTCACACTGACCGGGAAGCTCCCGCCGGAGCCGATGACCTCCCGCCGGACGAGCTGGTCCCCGTGGACGGCGAAGACCGTCACGGTGTTGCTGCCGGCGTTGAGCGCGTAGAGGAGGCCGCGGTCGAGGACGAGCGAGCCCTGCGACGCGAGGTGGTCCACGACCGCGCCGGCCAGCGCGCCGCCCAGGCCGCCGGTCGGGTAGGTTCCGGCCTGGTGGAGCGAGCCATCGCCCGCGCGGTCGTAGGCGACCACGGCGTTGCCGGCGAGTCCGTCGGTCTGGACGAAGACCGCCGAACCGGTGTGCGCTGTGGAGTCCGGCGCCGCGTCGGCCGACGCGGGTGCGGCGAGGGCGGGCCCCGCGAAGAGGGCCGTCGCGGCGACGGCGACCGCCGACGCGAGGGCGAGACGAAGTGGTGTTCTCATGATTCTCCTTCGATCCATCCGTTCGGCGCCGAGACGCCCTGGCCGAGCGCGACGGGCGCGCTCGAGGGGTGAGTGTCACGCCGCGCGGGATGCTTACCTGTTCGACCGGAACTTCCGCGCGGCCCTACGATCAGGGCATGGGTGTCGACGCGGGACCGGAGCGCTGGCGCCCCACCGACGACGACCGCGCCGAGACGGACGAGTGGCGGCGGACCCTGACCGCCGGCGGCGCCGTCCAGCGCACGGCCGAGACCCGGCTCTACGAGCTGCTCCTGCGCGTGGCGCGCGGAGAGGTCCGCCGGCGCTCGGCGTCGCTGCCGTTCGCCGGGCCCGAACTCGACGACATCGCCCACCAGGCGGCGGCCGACGCGGTCATCGGCGTGCTGCGCCGGCTGCACGAGTTCCGCGGCGAGAGCCGCTTCACGACCTGGGCGTACACCTTCGCGATCTTCGAGGTCTCGACCAAGGTCGGCCGGCACTACTGGCAGCGCAGGACGCTCTCCCTCGACGCGGCCGGCTGGGACCGCCTCCCCGACCGGCTCGGCATCTCGCCGGAGGAGGCCGGGATGGCGGCCGAGCTGCTGGCGGCGTTGCGGCACGCCATCGACACCGTGCTCACGCGCAAGCAGCGCGAGGTGCTGCTCGCCGTCGTGGTGGAGGGCGTCCCGCTCGAGGCGCTCGCGGTCGCGCGAAAGACCTCCCGCGGGGCGCTCTACAAAGTCCTCTTCGACGCGAGAAGGAAGTTGCGGCGTTACCTTGTCACTAATCACTATCTGGACGACGACGGCGAGGAGGTGACATGAGCGCACGAACCCGGATCGGGGACTTCCTGGAGACCGGCCCGCGCGACGCGGGCTGCGCGGAGACGATGTCGCTCATGCACGTCTTCGCCGAGCTCGTGCTGTCCGGGAGGGACGCCGCGGCGCGCTACCCGGGCGTCGCCCTCCACCTGAAGCGCTGCGCGGCGTGCGGGGACGACTACGCGGGGCTGCTGGCGGCGCTGGGCGGCTAGTCCGAACCCACACTGCGGGCTCGGTCGCGCGCTAGGCGAGCACCACCGTGATCCGGTCCTTCCCGGCCTGCTTCGACGCGTACATCGCCGTGTCCGCGAGGTCGATCATCCTCGTGACGGTGACCGAGCCGTCGCGGTCGGCCGACTTCACTGCGATACCGACGCTCGCGGTCACGGGATGGGACTTGGCGCCCGCGAGAGGTTCACGGATGACGTCGCAGACGCGCTCCGCGATCGCACGTGCGCCGTCGCCGTCGGTGTCCTCGCACACGATGAGGAACTCGTCGCCTCCGAGACGACCGACCGTGTCCTCGTGGCGGACTGCTGCACTCATCCGGCGGGTGATCTCTCTGAGGACGTCGTCGCCGATGCCGTGCCCGAACTCGTCGTTGATGAGCTTGAAGCCGTCGAGGTCGACGAAGATCAGTGCCACGGGGCGACGGAGCTCCCCGGAAGCGTGCAGGGCCTGCTGGATGGCGCCCTCCAGCATCACCCGGTTTCCCAGGCCGGTGAGCTGGTCGCGCAGCGCGAGCGCCTCGAGCTGTCGCTGCAGCCGGAGCCGCACCAGCACCTGTGCGGCCTGACGCGCCAGAGCCGCCTGGAGTTCGACCGTCCGCTCGTCGAATTCGCGCTCGCGGCGGAAGAGACAGGAGATGACGCCCAGGACGGCGCCGTCGTGGATCATCGGTGTCGCCGTGGCGGCGCCGAACCGCGCCGCACGCATCGCTGCGGCCGACCCGGGGAACCGGGCATCGGCGTCGGCCGGGCTCGAGACGGTCACGATCTCGCCGCGCGCGGCCGCGTTCGCGATCGGCCGTTCCGGGGAGTCGCCCAGGTACGGGTCGAGTGGTGTCGGCCCGGAGGTGAGCTCCAGCGAACCTCGACGGTCCGCGGCGAGGACGACGACATCCGAGGCGTCGAACGCCGCCTGGAAAATGGAGGCGATCACCTCGTTCACCTGCGCCTCGGTGTCGAGCCTGCTGAACGTCGCGGCGGCGTCCTGCAGCACCCGCACCCTCGATTCGGACTCCTCCGCCGCGCGGCGGGCGGCCAGAAGCTGGAGCTCGTAGCTCCGGCGGCCCGTCGCATCGAAGATCGCGAACCGCACGAAGCGGAGCTCGCCGTCGCCGCCGCGGACTGCGACGGCGTTGACGAGCGCGGCCGATGCGGTCCCGTCCGCGCCCACGATCGGGAGCTGCACTTCCCGTGCCTCCTCGTTGAGCAGGACGACGGGCAGGAGTCGCGTCTCGTAGAAGAGCCGGCCCGCCGCGTCGAGCAGGTCGACGATCGGGCGGCCCACCACGCGGTCGCGGGTGTGGCCCGTCATCCGGAGGAAGGTCTCGTTCACGCGGAGGACGACCCCGTCCGGACGCATCGAGAGGAGACCGCACGGTGCGTTCTCGTACAGGTCGACGAGTGACGAATCGCCCGACGCCTCATCGAGGGGCACGGGCTCCGTCATCGCAGGTAGGCCCGGATCGCCGCAGAGACCTGCTCCGGATCGGAGAGGTTGGGACAGTGGCCGGTGGCCGTCAGAACGACGAACTCGCTGCCGGCGATCTGCTGGTGCACGTACGACCCGACCGGCAGCGGCGCGATCGGATCGTCGGTGCACTGGAGCACCAGCGTCGGCGTCGTGACGAGCGGGAGGTCACGCCGGTTGTCCGAGAGGAACGTGACGCGCGCGAAATGGCGCGCGATGGCCGGATCGACCCGGCAGAAGCTCTCCGTCAGCTCCTGGCCGACCTCCGGCCGGTCGGCGTTGCCCGCGATCACCGGCGCCATCGCCTCCGACCAGCCCAGGTAGTTGAGGTCGAGGGTGTCGAGCATGGTGTCGATGTCGGCCGTGGAGAAGCCGCCGACGTAGCCGTCGTCGTCGAGGTAGCGCGGCGAGGGACCGACGAGCACGAGCGCGCCGAACCGTTCCGGCGCGCGGATGGCAGCGAGCACACCGATCATCGCACTCACCGAATGGCCCACGAAGACCACGTCGACCACGTCGAGCGCTTCGACGAGCTCGACGAGGTCATCGGCATAGCCGTTGAGCGAGTCGTACTTCGCGCGCTGGTAGGCGGCGCGATCGGAGTCGCCCGCGCCGACGAGGTCGAAGAGCACCACCTCGTGGTCCTTCTCGAAGTCCGTCGCTACGGCACGCCACATCTCCTGGCTGCAGCCGAAGCCGTGAGAGAAGAGCATCGGCCGCGCTCCAGCGATTCCCGACACGACGACGTTGTTCCGACGACGCACGCCGGCCTCACGATTGAACACGTCTGCCATGCCGGCTCCCGGGTCTGTGCTCGGGGATGCGTCGATCACGCGTCGGACGCCCGGCTTGCACAGAATAGTTGTCACGCGGCAGAACGCACAACACGGCGGCGAGCGGCCTGATGCGCGGGCTCTAGACGCGCCGGCTGCGTCGGACTCCGCCGGCGATCAGAACCGCGCCAGCCACGCTCGCGCCACGTTGTACACCCCGGACGCGATCAGCCCGACGCCGAGCACCACGATGACGAGGCCGCCGAACGGAAGCTGCGCGAGCGTGTCGAGCCCGCCCGTGAGCCCGGTCGCGTTCGCGGGCTGGACACGGATCGCGGCGAGGATGAAGGCTGCGCCCGCCGACATCACCACGATGCCTTTCGCGAGGTAGCCGACCACCCCGAGGATCGTCACACCTCGTCCTGCGTTGCCGTGCGGCAGCCGGATGTCTCGGCGGAAGCGACGCCGGACGCCCTTCACGACGAAGTAGACGCCGACCCCGCAGACCACCAGTCCGACGACGCCGAGCAGCAGCTGGCCGCCGGGGGTCGACAGGATCCCCGTGCTCAGCTGACGTGTCGAATCGCTCGCGTGGGTCGGATGCCCTTGGGCGAACGCCACGGCCGTGAAGCCGAACACGGCGTAGGCCACCGCCTTGCTCAGCTGCTGCAGCCGCCGCGACCAGGCGGCGCCCGATCCGCCCCTGACCAGGATCGCCTCCGTCAGCAGCCAGAGCGCGAGGGCGAACAGGCCGATCGCGGCGACCCACAGGACGATGAACCCGCCAGGGACCTTCGTCACCTCTTCCATGGCGCCGGTCTGGTCGGCTTCGCCGACCTGCGTCGCCCCGAACTGGATCGCCAGCCCGCCCAGGAGGATCTGGATCACACCGCTCGCGGCGAACCCGACCCGAGCGGGGATCTCGAGCAGTTTGCTGTCGCCGGCGACGCGGACCGCCTTGCGCACGTCCGCCTTGCCCGCCTCGGCGCCCCCCGCCTTCGCGCTGGTCATCGCAGCCTCCTTCGTATGTTCGGGTCGAAACATCCACACGTGCCAACTCATTGATAGCCCTCGCACGCTTCCCTGACGTGGGGTTGACACTCGAGTAGCACGATGCACGAGACTTTCAACCCCGAGGAATGTCTTCGCCTTCGCCGTATGCTCGGTCGATCATGCGAACCGAAGGCGGCAGATGAGCACCCCGAAGAAGAAGACATCGAAGGGGGACGGACCCGGCAAGGCCGCGTACGAAGCAGAGCTGAAGCGGCTCCAGGTCGAGCTGGTGGCCATGCAGCAGTGGGTCGTCGCGACCGGGGCCCGCGTGCTCGTCATCTTCGAGGGACGGGATGCCGCGGGCAAGGGCGGGGCGATCAAGCGGATCATCCAGTACCTCAATCCACGGTCCGCCCGGGTCGTCGCGCTGGGCGTCCCCACGGAGCGCGAGAAGAGCCAGTGGTACTTCCAGCGCTACATCGAGCGGCTCCCCGCGGCGGGCGAGATCGTGCTGATGGACCGGTCCTGGTACAACCGCGCCGGTGTCGAGCATGTGCTCGGCTACTGCACGCCGGACCAGTACGAGACGTTCCTCCGCCAGGCTCCGGCGCTCGAGCGGTTGCTCGTGGAGGACGGCCTCACGCTCTTCAAGTACTGGTTCTCGGTCTCCGACGAGGAGCAGCAGAAGCGGTTCGAGAAGCGACTGAAGGACCCGATGCGCCGCTGGAAGCTCTCCGAGACGGACCTCCACTCGATCACGCACTGGGAGGAGTACTCGCAGGCCAAGGACGACATGTTCAAGGCCACCGACATCCCCGAGGCGCCCTGGTGGACGGTGGAGAGCGACGACAAGAAGTCGGCCCGCCTGAATGTCATCAGCCATCTCCTCTCGCAGATCCCGTACGAGACGATCGAGCCGAAGAAGCTGAAACTCCCCGAGCGACCGGCCGCCGACGACTATGTGCGGCCGCTGCGCGAACTGTACAAGTACGTGCCGGATCGAGCCTCCGATGACCTCAGCGCTTAGCGATCGGCGCGCAGGGACGCGTCGACGATGGCATGAGAAGTTCCTCGCCGAGGAGCGGGTCGTGCCGGCCTCCTCCCGGCGCAACCTGTACATCGTCTCGGCCGTCCTGATGGTGGTCGGGCTGGTCTGCTTCCTCGTCGTGCTGGACTCGGTTCGCGAGAGCGACGGGCTGTCGGCGATCGACCGGCCGATCCAGGCTTGGCTGGAGGGCATGCGATCACCGACGCTGACCGTCGTGATGGCGGTCGTCGCCACGGTCTTCGGCCCGATCGTCCTGCCGATCGTCGTCCTCATCACGGTGGTGTGGTGGGGCATCGCGGCGCGACACGCGTGGCGACCGCTCCTGCTCGCCGTGAGCATGGGCGTCGGCGTCGCCACCGTCCAGATCCTCGCTCCGGTCATCGGGCGGCACCGGCCACCCGTCAGCTCCATGCTGATCGGTGTGGACCACACCTCGTCGTTCCCGTCCGGGCATGTGATGGGCGCAGCCGATTTCCTCCTGATCACGGCCTATCTGGTCTTCTCGCGCCGCCGCAACCCGGTGCACACGGTCATCGCGGTCGCCCTCGCGTTCGCCCTGGCGCTCGCGACCGCCGCCTGCCGGGTCTACCTGGGGTACCACTGGCCGACCGATGTGCTCGCCTCGATGTCGCTCTCGCTCGTGGTGATCGGCGGCGTGATCGCCGTGGACACCTGGCGGACCGTCCGGGTGCGGGCTTCCGGGCTCGAGTCGCCATGAGCGCTCATCAGCACGAGCCGGGCAGCGGCCCGGTGAACGCGATCGAGGAGGTCGTCGCCAGCGACGCCCCCGCCGAGGTCAAGATCGCCCGGCTGTGGTGGGTCGTCTCCGGGGTGGCGGCGCTCCTCTTCGTCGTCCTGCTCGCGACGGTGATCTTCTACCGGCAGGCCGACAAGCCGTTCCCCTTCGAGCTCGCGTGGATGAACGAGATGGTCAGGCTGCGGGCGCCGATCTGGACGGTCCCCGCGCTCGTCCTCGATCAGGTGGGCGGTGGCATCAGCTCGATCGTCTACGTCCCGCTCGTCATCATCGGCGGACTGCTGATCTGGCGCCGTCCCTGGGCCGCCCTGTACTACGTGATCGCCGCGGTGACGAGCGGCGTGATCGTGACCATCATCAAGAACCTCGTCGGACGCCCGCGGCCGACGGCGATCCTCGTCCAACCCGACTTCGGCTCGTTCCCGTCCGGGCACAGCGCCACCGCCGCCCTGATCGCGACGACGCTCGCGATCATCTTCTGGCGCAGGTGGGTTCTGATCGCGGGTCTGGTCTACACACTGCTGATGATGCTCAGCCGCACCTATCTCGGCGCGCACTGGATCCTGGACACCGTCGGGGGCATGCTCGTCGGGGTGGGTGTCGGGATCATCCTCTGGGCGCCCTTCGCCCTGCGGCTGTACCGCGAGCGCCGGCGCCCCCATCCACCCATCTGGATCAAGGTGGACCGCCATCCGGCGGACGCCTAGAGCGCACGGTGCAGGCATCCTGCACGTATTCTCATCGGGGCCACGCCCGGCACGTTCACGGGCCGTTCAGTCGGGAGTGGTTCGATAGCCGCGTGAAGACGCGAATCGCGGAGTATCCGCGGCCGGACCACTTCCTGCTCCACATCAGCGACACGCACCTGCTCGCCGGTGGTGAGCGCCTGTACGGGAGCGTCGACAGCGAAGAGCATCTCCGGGCTCTGCTGCAGGACGTCGAATCGTCGGGCGGCCGTCCGGAGGCGATCGTGTTCACCGGGGATCTGGCCGACCGCGGCCAGCCCGACGCCTACGCGCGGCTGCGCGCGCTGGTCGAGCCCGTCGCCGCGCGGATGGGCGCGCACGTCATCTGGGTGATGGGCAACCACGACGAGCGCGCCGCCTTCCGGCGCACCCTGCGCGACGAGCCGGGCGGCACGGCGCCCGTCGATGACGTGCACTGGATCGGCGGCCTGCGGATCATCACGCTCGACTCCACCGTGCCCGGCCATCACTACGGCGACGTGAGCGAGTCGCAACTCGACTGGCTGGCCGCCGAGCTGGCGTCGCCCGCGCCGGAGGGCACCATCCTGGCGATGCATCACCCGCCCGTGCCGAGCGTGCTCGACCTGGCCGTCTCGGTCGAGCTGCGCAACCAGTGGCAGCTCCGCGAGGTGCTGGAGGGGAGCGACGTGCGCTCCATCATCGCCGGGCACCTCCACTACTCGTCGACGGCCATGTTCGCCGGCATCCCGGTCTCCGTCGCCTCGGCGAGCTGCTACACGCAGGACCTCAACGTCCCGGTCGGCGGCACGCGCGGTCGCGACGGCGCGCGCGCCTTCAACCTGGTGCACGTCTACCCGGACACCGTGCTGCACTCGGTCGTCCCGCTCGGCCAGTACCCGGCGCTCGACTACATCGACGCGGAGGAGTCGGCGCGGCGCCTGGCCGCCGACGGCATCCGGATCCCCGATGCCGTGCGCAGGCCGGTCCGCGAGCAACCGCCGACCACGCCCATCCCGATCCTGCACTGACCGGACGGGACGCCGTCGCCGCGTGTTACTCGGCCGGGCGCTCCCACGGCGCGCGGAACGGGAAGTACCGCTCCAGGAAGTCCGTCACGACCCGCAGGCGCTCGGCCGGCTCGATCTCCGGGTGGGAGCCGTCGTTGAGGCAGAACATGTCCTGGTCGCGCTTCTTCAGGAGCCGCCGCATCATGTCCGGCGCCTGCCGCAGGGTGGTCTCGATGTAGAGCACCTTGGCCTGTGCCTGGGTGACCGCACGACCGGTCATCAGCCCGTAGTAGTGGTAGAGCGAATTGGTGACCGAGATGTCCGTCGCCGAGCGGAACGGGCTGGCGGCGGTGCGGCGGAAGTCCTCCGCGAACTCCCGCTCCATCTCCTGCAGCACGCTGATCCGCAACGGGGCGGCGCAGTGCTCCAGGTGGCGGGTGGTCACGCGGCCGAACCGCTCCCACAGCAGCCGCCGGTTGACGCGCGCCGCGTTCTCGAAGCCGCTGCGGGCCGGGTCGGTCTCGCCGAGGCCGATGCGGGTGCCCGCCTCCACGAACTTCGTCACCCCGCCGGGCGAGAAGAAGATGTCGGGCGAGAGCGGGCGGCCGATGAACATGTCGTCGTTGGAGTACAGGAAGTGCTCGGCCAGCCCCGGGATGTGGTGCAGCTGGCTCTCGACGGCGTGCGAGTTGTGGGTCGGCAACCCGGAGGTGTCGGGGAAGAAGTCCTCGCTCCGCATGATGTGGATGCTCGGGTGCTCCGGATCGAGCCACGGCGGCACGGGCGAATCGGTCGCGATGTAGATGTTCCGGATCCACGGCGCGAACATGTGGACGCTGCGCAGCGCGTACTTGAGCTCATCGATCTGCCGGTACCGCGCCTCGTTGTCGTCGCCTTCGCCGACGACGTACGCCTCCATCCGCGCGGCGCGCTGGCGCTGGAATTCGGCGTCGGAGCCGTCCACCCACGAGAACACGATGTCGATGTCGAAAGCGACGTCGCTCGCCAGCGGCTCGAACATGTGCTGGAGGGTGCGCCAGCGGCGGCCGTACAGCTCCACCTCCGCCTCCACGGCCTCGCTGCGCGGCAGTCGCGGCCGCATGATCGCGTTCGGGCGCGGAGCCGTGATCTCGTCGTCGCCGAACCGCCAGAACTCCAGTTGGAACGCGGTGTCCGCGCCGTAGCGCAGGCGCCCGATCGGCTCCACCCGGGGACGGTACAGGCGCAGGACGTCCGTCTTGCGGCGGGAGAGCCGGCCGTCCGCGACAAGCAGGTCGTCGTCCTCCTGGTCGACGCTGTGCACGTAGAACGGCTCGTCGGCGAAGGCGGCCGCGAGCGCGGCAGCCGTCTCCTTCCGGCGGCGGCGGTCGATCGCGATGATCGGCCGGTTGTCGTCGCCGCGGACCAGCAGGAACTCCAGCCCTGTCGCGTCCAGCGCTTCGCCGACCGCGAGGAGGTCCTCGATCATCGACGCGCGCGGCGTGAAGGGACCGGAGACCAGCGTGAACATCCCCTTCCGCTGCACGATGCCGTCGCGGGCGAACCGTTGGGCGCCCGAACCGGAGTCGCTGGTGACGACGACGGGTTCGGGCTCGACGGAAAGGGAGGCGGGAGGGAAGTCAGGCATACGCCCCTCACTCTAGGCTCCCCCGGTCGGGTCGGTTGACCGCGCTCAACCGCTACTTCAGCGTCGGCGGGATCGGAGGCTCCCTGGCGGGGCGGTGACGAGGCTACGTCGGACCGAGGTGGGCTGGTCTTCGGAAATGATAAATGCCACGATGAAACCCGTTGACATTGATTGGGTTGCTAGCATTACCCGGATGGAGAGCAATGTGAGCGGCATGATTCTGCTGACCTTGATGATCGGGCTGCTCGCCCCGGCCGGTCTCATCGCAGCGGTGCTGGGGAGGCTGTGGTGGTCGTCCTCACGAGCGCGGCGACGCTCGCGAGCTTCTTGAGCCAAGGCTCCGGGGACACGCAACTGGCGGTGCGCTGACTGGAGATTCCAACCGACCCCGCTCCCTGGCGGGGCGGTGACCCGGCGTGGCAGGGTGTCCCCATGAAGGCGATCGTCGTGGACGACAAGACCCGCGCTCGACCCGAGCGAGCGGCGCAGGGGCAAGACCGTCATCGAGGTCCGCCCGCGCGCGATCGGCTAGGGCACGGCGGCTGCCGCCTCGGCGAGCCGACCTGCCGCGTCCCGGATGCACGAGGCCAGGTCCGTCTCCTGCCCGTCCTCGGTCCACTGCTCGAACCCTCGGCGGAAGATCGCGATCCCGACATCAGCGAAAAGCTGGGCCGTCGGCGGTTCGGCGCCACGCTCCCGCAGGGCGATGGCGAGGGCGGAGGCGGCGGCGGCGAATTTCGCCTGGCCGCGCTCCTGCAGCTCGGGGCTTCCGGCGATGATCTCGCGGCGCTGCGCGGCGTGCTCGGCGACCCGTTCACCGAGCCTCCCGCCCACGTCGACGAGAGCCTGGAGCATGGCCGGGAAGGGCGCGACGCCGGGGGCCACCGCCCGCAGCGCCTCCGCCAGCGCCTGCGGCAACCGGTCGGAACCGGCGAAGAGCACGTCGCGCTTGTCGGCGAAGTAGCGCGAGAACGTGCGCCGAGTGAGCCCGGCGCGGTCCGCGATCTGCGCGACCGTGACGTTCTCGTAGCCGAACTCGAGGAACAGCTCGATGGCGGCCGCGCGCAGCCGCTCCTCGCCGCCGGGCTCCCATCTGCTCATGGGCCGATTCTATCGGGAATGTCCCACTGAGACATCGTCGGTGCTACGCTCATGTCCCAAAGAGACATCACTCGGTCGGAGGCACTATGAACATGACAGGACAGCGGGTCATCGTCGTCGGGGGCAGCTCCGGCATGGGGTTCGCGACGGCGCGGGCGGCAGCCCTGGACGGCGCGCACGTCAGGATCGCATCGAGCAACCGGGCTCGCATCGACGCGGCACTCCGTGAACTGCCCGACGGGTGCGCGGGTGCGGTGCTGGACGTGCGGGACGAGTCCCAGGTCGCGGCGGTCCTCGAACAGTTCGAGGACCTGGATCACCTCGTCTTCACCGCAGGCGACGACTTCACTCCCCGTCCGCTCGCCGAGCTCGACCTGGAGGCTGGGCGCGCCGCCCTGGAGGTCCGCTTCTGGGGCGCGGTCACCGTCATCAAGCACGCGATCGGTCGACTGCGACCGACAGGCTCGATCACGCTGACGACCGGGACCGTCGGGCAGCGTCCGATGCCCGGTGCGGTGATCGCGGCGGCGGGTGCGGGCGCAGCGGAAGCCCTGGTGCGCGGGCTGGCGGTCGAGCTCGCCCCGATCCGGGTCAACGCCGTCCGCGCCGGTGCCGTCAGGACTCCGATGTGGGACCGGATTCCCGCCCCGCAGCGGGACGCCGCCTTCGTCCGCCTCGCAGAGAGGACGCTCGTCGGAGCGATGGGCGAGCCGGAGCAGATCGCCCAGGCGCACCTCTACCTGATGACGAACGGTTATGTCACCGGGACCACCCTCGCCGTCGACGGGGGCTCCCTGCTGACAGCGGGCTAGCATGCCGACCCGTCCGCAGGTCGCCTCCGTCGCGAGCCTGCCTGCGGCTACGGAACCAGGTACCCCGCCGCCCGGTACAGCTCGTACCACTCCGGCCGAGTCAGCGGCAGCTCGGAGCCGAGCGCGGCGGCGGCCACGCGCGACGGCGTCGTCGTGCCGAGCACGACCTGCATCCGCGCCGGGTGGCGGGTGATCCACGCGACCGCGATCGCCTCGGCGGGGACGCCGTACTTCTCCGCCAGCCGGTCCACGACCGCGTTGAGCTCGGGGTAGCGCTCCGAGCCGAGGAACGGGCCGTCGAAGAAGCCCGCCTGGAACGGCGACCAGGCCTGCACCGTGATGTCGTTGAGCCGGCAGTAGTCGAGGATCCCGTAGTCGCGGCTGACGGACTGGTCGAGGGCCTGCATGTTGGAGGCCACGCCCTGGGCGATGATCGGCGCGTGCGTGATCGAGAGCTGCAACTGGTTGGCGACGATCGGCTGGGTCACGTACCGGCGCAGCAGGTCGATCTGGCCGGGCGTGTGGTTCGAGACGCCGAACGCCCGGACCTTGCCCGAAGACGACAGCTCGTCGAACGCGCGCGCGACCTCCTCCGGCTCGACCAGGGCGTCGGGACGGTGCAGCAGCAGGATGTCGAGGTAGTCAGTACCCAGCGCCTCCAGGCTGCCGTTCACCGACTCCAGGATGTGCTCGGCCGAGAAGTCGAAGTACGGACCGTCCGGCACGATGCCCGCCTTGGACTGGATGACGAACTCCTCGCGCTCGGAGGGGCTCAGCTTCATCGCCTCGGCGAACCTGCGCTCGCAGCCGTGCAGCGGGGAGCCGTATACGTCGGCGTGGTCGAGGAAGGTGATGCCGGCGTCCCGGGCGGTCCGGACGAGCGTGCGCACCTCCTCGTCGGTCTTGTCCTGGATGCGCATCAGGCCGAGCACCACATTGGGCGCGGTGATCTCGGTGCCGGGCAACGTGAATGTTCGCACGGGTCGTCCCTTCTGGACAGCGGTGGGGGCACGCCCGGACGGACGTTCCTCCACGCTACGAAGGCGGCATTCGGAAGTCCAACAACTGTTGTCTCTGCCAGTGATCAGCCGGATCGATCAAACGACCTCAGAGGTCGCGGTCGAAGAGGTCCTCCCACGTCTCCCGGCGGATGACGGCCCGCGCCTCGCCGTCGCGCACGAAGACCACGGGCGGACGGCGGTACCCGTTGTAGTTGTTCGCCATCGTGTGCGTGTACGCCCCGGTCGCCGGCACGGCGAGGAGGTCGCCGACGCGGGCGGTGGGCAGCCGCAGCGGGTCGATGAGCACGTCCCCCGACTCGCAGTGCCGGCCGACCACTACGACCTCCTCGGCGTCCTCCTCGTGCAGCCGGCCGGCGAGGACGGCCTCGTAGCGCTGCTGGAACAGGGCGACCTCCAGGTTGTCGCCCATGCCGCCGTCGACGGCGACGAAGGTGCGGGCGTCCCGCTTGACGGTCGTCACCGTGTAGAGGGTGAAGGCCGACGCGTTCACCATGCTGCGGCCCGGTTCGATGATGAGCTCGGCGTCGGCCGGCAGGTGCTCGTCGGCGGCCGCGAACAGCGCCTCGACGTACTCGTCCACGGACGCGGGCCGGTCGTCGATCGTGTAGCGGGCGCCGAGGCCGCCGCCGAGGTCGTAGACCGGGAAGTCGCCGAGGGCGGCGAGCGGCGCGACGGCGGCGGCGAGCTCCGCCGGGTCCATGATCTGCGAGCCGACGTGCGCGTGCACGCCGCGCAGCTCGAGCAGCGGGCTCGCCTCGATCCGGGCGATGAGGAGGCGTGCCGCTCCGACCGTGAGCCCGAACTTGGAGCCCAGCTGCCCGGTCTGCACGTGCGGGTGCGTGGACGAGACGACCTCCGGGATGACCCGGACGAGCACGCTCTGGACGGTTCCGGGCGCGACCAACTGCTCGAGCCGGTCGACGTCGTCCGCGTTGTCCACGACGACGAGCCCGACCCCGGCCTCCACCGCGATCCGCAGCTCCTCCGTCGTCTTGGCGTTGCCGTGCATGACCAGGAGCGCCGGGTCCACCCCCGCGCGCAGAGCACTGAGGATCTCGCCGCCGCCCGCGACGTCCAGGCCGATCCCCTCCTCGACCATGACCCGCTGCACAGCGGTCGCGGGGAAGGCCTTCGATGCGAAGACGACCCGTGCGTTCGGCCGGCGCGACGTGAGGGCGGTGCGGTACTCGCGCGCCCTGGACCGCAGGGCGTCCTCGTCCACGACGATCGCGGGGGTGCCGAACTCCCGCGCGAGGTCGTCGACCCGGCAGCCCGCGATCACGAGGACGCCGTCGGGGTCGACGGTCGCTCCGGCCGGGAAGAGGTCGACGAGGGGGTGCGGCATGGCGGTGTCCTTGGGTCGGGGTCGGTTCAGGAGGTGCTGCGGTCAGTCGCGGGAGGTCAGTCGCGCGAGGTCAGCCGCGTTCGGGGCCGGTGACGCCGTGCGGGACGACGACGACCGGGACGGGCGAGTGGCGGACGATCTTGGCCGCGTGCGAGCCGAGGAAGACGCGGGCGATCGGGCCGAGCGTGCTCGATCCGACGACCAGCACCTCGTCCGGCTCCCAGCCGACGTCGGCCAGGGCGGACTCCCACGTCTCGCCCCTCCCGACCGCGACGTCGGAGACCGGCGGAGCGTCCGGCAGTTCCGACACCTGACGCACCAGCGCAGCGGCGTGCCGCTCGATGTCGGCGGCCCAGGTGTCCGCGACGGCCTGCTCGGCGTCGAGCCCGGCGCCCGAGGTGCCCGAGTCGCGCGGCACGACGGCGAAGGAGGCGACGCGCAGGTCCGCGCCGACCGATGCGGCCACTCCGGCCGCGCCGAACACGAGTCCGGTCGACGCGCCGGTGCCGCGGTAGGCGGCGGTGACCCGGCCGACGCGTGCGCCCTCCGCCGTGCGGTAGCCGCGGGGCGCGATGGCGACGGGAACGGGGGACGCGTGCAGCAGGGTGTCGCTCGCGGAGCCGAGGCCGATCCGCCCCGCCTGCGCGTCCGTCGCCGAGCCGACGACGATCAGCGACGCCTCGCGCTGCTCGGCGAGCTCCACGAGCCCGCGACGGGCGGAGGGCGCTTCGTGGAGGAGGTACTCCGCCGCGACCGAGCCGCCGAGCACCGCCGCGGCGTGGTCGAGGGCGCTGTCCGCGTTGTCCCGGGTGTAGCCGCGCCACTCCGTGTCCGCGCCTCCCGCCGTCGTCGGCCAGGCGGGCGGGACGATCGCGGCCACGATCAGGTCGGCGCCGGAGGAGCGGGCGAGCATCTCGGCCAGGTGCAGCGCGGAGGCCGAGCGGTGCGCGGGATCGACGCCGACGACGATGCTCATCGCCTGCCCGCCTTCCTGCGCTCGGCGGCCTCGCGGATCTCGTTCCTGCTGGGCTGGGCGAAGTTGCTCGTGTACGGGGCCTCCGCGCCGGCGACCGGTGTCCCGGTCTGCAGCGTGGAGTGCTTCCGGCCGTAGAACCAGTAGAAGACGAGGAAGGCGGCCGTCCAGATCAGGAACACGATGATCGTGACGAGGCGCAGCTGGGTGATGATCGCGATGCAGCCCGCGATCGACAGGATCGGGATCGTCCAGCCGAACGGGAGGCGGAAGCCGCGCTCCAGCTCCGGCTCCCGCACGCGCAGGATGATGACGCCGAGCGACACGACGAGGAAGGCGACCAGGGTGCCGATGCTCGTCATCTCGGCCAGGAAGTCGATCGGGACGACGGCGGCGAGGACGCTCGTGGCGATCATAACGATGACGGTGTTCTTCACCGGGGTCATGGTCCGCGGGTTGACCTTCGCGAACACCTTCGGGATCATCCCGTCCCGCGACATGGCGAACAGGATGCGCGTCTGCCCGTAGATGACGACCAGCGTCACCGAGAAGATGGAGATGATCGCGCCGATCGCGACGATGGTCCCCGGCCAGGTGGAGCCGATGATGTTCTGCAGGATCGCTGCGAGCCCCGCGTCCTGGTTCGCGAACTTCTCCGGAGCCTGCGCGCCGAGCGCGGCGAGGCTGGTGGCGACGTACAGCACGATGATGATCACCAGCGCGAAGATGATCGCGAGCGGCAGGTTCCGCTTCGGGTTCTTGGCCTCCTCGCCCGCTGTCGACACGGCATCCAGCCCGACGAACGAGAAGAAGATGATCCCGGCGCCGCCGACGATGCCTGCGAACCCGGCCGGCGCGAAGTTGTGGAAGTGGTCGCTGTTCCACCCGGTGAAGGCGACGGCGCAGAAGAACAGCACGACGGCGATCTTGATGACCACCATGATGCTGTTGACCATCGTGGACTCGCGCGCCCCGCGCAGCAGCAGCAGCGAGCACAGCACGATGACGATCACCGCGGGGATGTTGACGATGCCGCCCTGCTCCGGCGCCTGGGAGAGCTGCACCGGGAGCTGCCAGCCGAGGAGGTTCTGCAGCAGCTGGTTGACGTACTGGGACCAGCCGACGGCGACGGCCGCAGTGGAGACGCCGTACTCCAGCAGCAGGCAGGCTCCCACCGCCATCGCCGTTCCCTCACCGAGCGTCGCGTACGCGTACGAGTAGGTCGACCCGGAGGCCGGGACGGCGCCCGCCATCTCGGCGTAGCAGAGCGCGGTCAGCCCGGCGACGACGCCGCCGATGACGAACGACCAGATCACCGCGGGACCGGCGACGGGGACCGCCTGGGACAGGATGAAGAAGATTCCGGTGCCGAGCGTCCCGCCGACACCGATCATGGTCAGCGAGAAGAGGCCGATGCTGCGTCGCAGGTGCGCCTCGCCGGCGCCGGGAGGCGTCGTGGGCTTTCTGCGCAGCAGCTGCTGAGCGATTGTGGGCATATCTACCAGTCTCCTTTGATTGGTGGGGTTTCCGAAATTCGTCGCGCTCAGTCCCGGGTCACCCGGAAGCGCTCGACCCGCGGGTCGACGGCGCCGCGCACGTACCCGGACGGGGAGGCCGCGACCGCCTGCAGGAACGCGACGGTCTGCTCCGTGATCTCCTCACCCGGGATGAGGTTCGGGATCCCGGGCGGGTACGCGGCGAGGGTGTCGGCAGAGAGGCGGCCGACCGCCTCGGCCGCCGGCACCAGCTCGGTCGCGGCGAAGAACGCGTCCCTGGGCAGGACGCGCAGCGGGCCGACCGCGGGCAGAGCCGGGAACCCGCCGGCGCCGGCGCCCGCCCGCTCGGTGCCGGCCTCCGCCGAGTCGGCCGCCGCGACGAGCGCCAGGTGCGCCCGCGCGAGGTCCGGCGTCTTGCCCGCGCCGATCAGCGCGACGAGGGTGGTCGCCGTCGACATCTCGAAGAAGATCCCGTCGGCGTCGATGAGCCGCTGACGCAGCCAGTGGCCGCTGACCCCGGTGTTCGACACGTCGATCGCGACGCGCAGCGGGTCGACGGCGACGATGTCGTCGAACGCGCCGAACCCGTCGCTGAGCACGCCGAAGCGCGGGTCGGCGCGCAGTGCGTCGCGGAAGGCGTCGGCGACCGCGATCGAGCGGCCGATCAGCTCCGCGCCGGTCGCGAGCGCGTGCCGGGCGATGTCGAGGGAGGCCTGCAGCAGCGCCGACGTGGAGGTCGACGCGGTGATGGACACGGCCCGCTCGACGAGCGGCTCGAGGGCGTCGGCGAACGGTCCGTGGCCGAGGTGCAGCATGGCGGACTGGGTGAGCGAGCCGCCCAGCTTGTGGGTGCTGGAGACCACCAGATCCGCGCCGAGCCGGGCGGGCGACTCGGGGAGGTCCGGGTGGAACCCGAAGTGCGGCCCCCACGCGCCGTCCACGATGAGCGGGGCGCCGTGCGCGTGCGCCACCCGGGCGAGCCCGGCGACATCGGCGACCGAGCCGAAGTAGCTGGGCGACACGATGTAGACCGCGTCGGCCGGACGCCCGGCGCGCGCTGCGGCGGTCAGCGCCTCCTCCAGCGACGCGGGCGAGACGCCGTGCGCGACGCCGTGCACGGCGTCCAGGGAGGGCAGCACGAACGAGGGCGCCAGTCCCGCCGAGAGCACGCCGTCGCTGAAGCTGGAGTGCGCACTGCGCTGCGACAGGATGTTCTGGCCGAGCCCCCGCACGGCCAGCGCGGCGATCCGGTTGGCCTGCGAGGCTCCGCCGGTCAGGAACCAGGTGCGGCGCGCGCCCCACGCGTCCGCCGCGAGGTCCAGGGACCGGCTCAACGGCGAGTCCTCGCCCAGGTCGATGTCATCCACCAGCATCGGGACGTCGAGCTGCAGCGGCCGCGGCCCGAGGAAGTCGGCGAGCCGTGCGCTGAGGCCGAGCTCGTCGCCGCCGTGCCCCGGGACCATCAGCGGGAGGGGCGACCGGGCGGCGTGGCGCTCCAGCGCGTCGGCGTACGGGGTCTCCCAGTGCCGGAGGTCGGAGGTGCGCGACAGCGCGTGCGGGTCGGTCGCAGACGAACGGGTGGGGGCCATTCCTCCATCGTGAGGGCGGGGTCCCGCGGTCAGAATCCCCCGAAGTTCGCCCTACCCACATAGACTGTATGTGACTCACTCACCTCACGACAGGGCTTCCGATGGCGGATCTGCGACAGTTCGAGGCGCTCAGGGCGGTCCACGCCGAAGGCTCCGTGACGGCCGCCGCTCGCCGTCTGGGCTGGGGCCAGCCGACCGTCGACTACCACCTCAAGAACCTGGAACGGCTGGTCGGCGCTCCCGTGCTCGTGCGCTCGCCGCGCGGCAGCCGGCTGACCCCGGTCGGCATGCTGCTCCTCGAACGCGCCCAGGAGATCCTGACCCTCAGCGAGCGGGCCATTGCGGACGCGCGCGAGTTCAGCGAGCTGGGACGGGTGCGGCTGCGGCTCGGGACCTTCGCGACGGCGGCGGCGAGCATCCTCCCGTTCGTCGCGGCCAGCGTCGGTGACCTCGGGATCGAGATCGAGGCCACGTTCGAGGAGGTTCCAGCGCTCGTCGACCGGATCAACCGCGGCGCGCTCGACGCCGCGCTCGTCTACACAGTGCCGGGGTACGAGCTGCCGTTCCGCCCGAACGTGGTGACGATGGAGGTGTACCGCGACCCCCTGATGCTGGCGCTGCCCGTCGGCCACCCGCTCGCGTCGCGCACGTCGGTCGACCGCGCCGCCGTGCTCTCGCTCCGCGACGAGCGCTGGGTCTTCGCCACCTCCGCGGAGGACGCGATGGACCGCGTCGTCGCCGACGCGTTCGCGGCCGAGGGGCACGTCCTGGACGTCGCGATCCGGACCGACGACTTCCAGGTCCTCCTCGGCATGACCGCCGCGCGGATGGTGGTCGGGATCATCCCCGGCCTGGCGACGGCCGCAGCGCACCCCGGCATCGTCCTGCTCCCGATCCACGACCCGTCGTTCGTGCGCTTGATCCTCGTGGCCACCTCGGCAGAGGACGCCAGCCGCCGCCCGTCCCCCGCCGTCCGCCACCTCGTCGCCGCCGTCCGCGACGGCTTCGCCGCCCTCCGGTCCGGCCCCCTGCCGTAGCCACCGGAGGAGACCCGCCCCGACACGCCGGGCCCCATCCTCCGGAGGTTGCTTCACGCCGGCGCGTCGCCCCCGATCTCCTCCGTTGACTCGCCCTGCGAACCCGTTCAACCTCCTCCCCCGCCAATGCGACCCGAACGCTTGCGGATGAGCATGTAGCGGACGCCGCGGCGGCCATCCTCGCGTCGCACCCGTTCGTCGCGCGCGGCGGGACGTTCGTTCGTCGGTCAGGCGACGGCCGGCGCCGCTCCAGCGTCGACGGCGACGGCGCCGCGCGTGTTGAGCCAGCTCTGCACGATCGCCGCCCCGATCGGCCCGAGCGGCAGGAGCAGGGCGAACGCACCGCCGGCGCCGCGGCCGGAGACGTTCGCGGTCCCAACCGCGAAGCGCCACAGCCACCAGAAGTTGACGATGGGCACGATGTAGAGCCAGGTCGTCGGCACGGATTCGCCGACGCGGTTGAGGTCGCCGCGCGTGCGGGCGAACCAGACGATCGAGTAGATGCCGAAGGTGATGAGGGGGAGCCAGAACACGGCTGCAGGGCTGCGACGTTTAACGGGGACCTTTCGTAGGGTTGGCCCGATGCTATTGCTTGTGATCGCGCAACTAATAGCCCCCCTTTCGCGTGGCCCAGCGGGATCCGGCCGCCCTACGCGCCCCCACCCGCCAGCATCCTCAACTCCTCCAGGCTCTCCGCCGTCGCGACGATCGTCTCCACCGCCGGCCGCGGCCGCAGCCCGAGCTCGGCCTTCGCGCGCTCGTTGTGGATGACGAGCGGCGCGGGCTCTTCCCCGGGCAGCTCCGCCGTCGGCACGAGGCGCGCGCGGTCGCCGAGTTCGGCGCGCAGGACGTTCGCCACGTCGAGGAACGTCATCGTCGGGCCGTCCGCGAGCACCAGGTAGCGCTTGCCCGCGGCCTCCGCCGTCGTCATCGCGGCGATGTGGGCCGCCGCCACGTCGCGCACGTCCGCGATGCCGAAGCGCTGCCGCGGGACCGCCGGCATCGCGCCGTCGAGCATCCCGACGAAGAGCTGGAGGGAGGATCGCGCCGCGGCGGTCAGCGTCGGGCCGGCGATCCAGGTCGGATTGACCACGACCAGCTCCAGATTGCCGCCCTCCTGCTCGATGAAGTCCCACGCCGCGCGCTCGGCCACCGCCTTCGACAGCGGGTAGGCCGGGAGGCCGGGCGTCTCGGGGTCGGTCCAGTCGGACTCGTCGTAGTCGCGGACCGGCTTCGGCGAGTAGCCGACCGCCGCGAACGACGAGGTGAGCACCACGCGCCTGGCCCCGGCGGAGCGGGCGGCGCGCAGCACGCGGAGGGACCCGTCGCGCGCCGGGACGACCACCTCGGCCGGGTCCGCCGTCTGGATCATCGGCGATGCGACGTGGTAGACGTCCTCGATCCCGGCGAGCGCGGCCTCCCAGCCGTCGTCGTCGGTGAGCGAAGCGGCCGCGAAGGTCAGCCCCGCATCGTCGCCGCCCGCGCGCCGCACCGCCGCGCGCACCTCGTCCGCGCGGTCGGGAGACCGGACGGTCGCGCGCACCGCGACCCCGGAGGCGAGGAGGTCGGCGATGAGGCGCGTGGCGAGGTAGCCGTTGCCTCCGGTGACGAGGGTGGCGGGGGTGGTGGAGGTGGTGGAGGTGCTGTTCATCGGAATGTCTCCTCGAGTCGGGGAAGGATGGCCTCCAGTTCGAGCTGCGCCTCCGCCTCGCCCGCGATGTCGGCACGCGCACGGGCGTCCCACAGCGCGGCCTTCGTCCGCAGGTAGTCGAGGTGGGTGCGCAGCGTCGCGATCTGCTCCTCCACGCGCACGGCGTGCCGCAGCAGAATGTCGCGCTGCTCGCCCGCGGCGTCGTGCCCGCGCAGCCGGTTCGCCTGGTAGGCGCGCATGTCCTCGATCCCGACGCCCATCGCCCGCAGGCAGGCGAGCACCTGCGCCGTGTCGAGGTCGCCCTCGCTGTAGCGCCGGTGGCCGCTGCGGCCGTCGCGCGCGATCGGACCGAGGAGGCCGACCTCCTCGTAGTACCGCAGCGTGGGCTCGCTGAGACCGCTCTGCCGGGACACGTCCTGGATGCTCAAACTGGTCATGTCCCCATCAGAACAGACCTCAAGCGCTTGAAGTCAAGCGCGGGTTCTCGGGCGCGGGTTCTCAGGCCCGAGTTCTCAGGCCCGGTCGTGGAGGGTGACGTGGTAGCCGTCGGGGTCGGCGAAGGTGAAGGTCCGGCCGAACGGCCCGTCGATCGGCGCCGAGACGATGGTGCGCCCGTCTGCGGCGAGCGCGTCGTGGATGGCCTGGACGTCCGTCGCCCGCAGCCAGAGCGCGACGCCGAGACCGGGCTGCGCGACGGAGTCGAGGTCGGTGCCGGGCACGACATCGCGGAGCGCGAACGCGATCGGCTCCGTCGCGAAGACGACGGCGTGCGGAGGGCCGGCGGGCGAGCGGACGAGGCCGAGGTACTGCTCGTAGAACGCCTGGGAGGCGTCGAGGTCGCGCACCTGGAGGGAGATGAAATCGGGGCCGATGGCGGACATGGTGGAACTCCTCTCGTGTGTCAGTTTTCTGACACAGCCGAGTCTATGTCAGACTACTGACATGAGCGGCCCTGACGACGGAATCCACCTCGAGACCTCCCTCGGCTACCTGCTGAAGGAGGCGTCGAGCGCCCTCCGCGCGGCGATGGAGGACGTCCTCCGCCCGCTCGGGATGACGGTGACCCACTACTCCTGCCTCGAGCTCCTGGCCCAGCGCCCCGGGCTGTCGAACTCCGAGCTCGCCCGCGGCGCGTTCGTGACCCGGCAGACGATGAACGTGCTCCTCCAGTCACTGGAGCGCGACGGCTACGTCACCCGCCCCGCGGAGGCGCCGGTCGGCAAGGTCCTGCCCGCACGGCTCACGGCGCGCGGGCGCCGCAGCCTGGCGACGGCGAGCGCGGCGGTGCGTTCCGTGGAGGTCAGGATGCTGGCCGGGATGACGCCGGCCGAGCAGTCCACCGCGTTCGCGAGCCTGCAGAGCATGGTGCGGGCACTGCGCAATGAGGGCGCCGCAACGATCTGAACACAGTCTCAGATCATGTCCTCGTAAATGAGGACAGACTGCTTATACTGTCCTCATTACAGAGATGAGTAACTCTCATTTAAATCTCTGGTGCCGGACCCGACCCCCGGCACGAGGGGGCGAGCCGGATGGCCATCCACACCGTACGCATCCACCCGCGCGGCCACACCGGGCGGTGGCTCCGCATCCTGATCGTGCTCGCGATGGTCGTCCTGGTGTCGATCGGGGCGGCGTTCACCGCGGCGGCGCTCTACGCCGGCAGTGTCGCGAGCACCTTCGACTCCCACGTGACGCGCCTGCCCAACGCGCTGCCGACCGCCGTGCCGACGCCCACCGCCTCCACGCCGCCCGCGACGCCCGGCGCGATGAACATCCTGCTGCTCGGCTCCGACTCCCGCGGCGCACCCACCGCGGTCGGCCCGACCGCCGTCTCCGATCAGCGCTCCGACACGATGATGCTCGTGCACATCGACGCCGACCGGCGCGACATCTACGTCATGTCGATCATGCGGGACCTGTGGGTGCCCATCCCCGGCAACGGCACCGCCAAGATCAACGCGGCCCTGGCCTGGGGCGGCACGCCGCTGACCGTGGAGACCGTGGAGCAGCTCCTCGGCGTGCGGATCGACCACATCGTGATCCTCGACTTCGCCGGGCTGAAGGACATCACGAACGCAATCGGCGGCGTGGACGTGGACAGCCCGCTCGCCTTCACCACCGTGAAAGCGCCGCACTACCACTTCGTCCAGGGGATCAACCATCTCAACGGGGACCAGGCGCTCGCGTTCGCGCGGGAGCGGTACGCGTTCCCCACGGCCGACTACCAGCGGGTCGCGGACCAGCAGGCGCTCCTGCGCGGCTACGCCACGACTCTCATCCAGCGCTCGGTGCTGACCAACCCGGGCGCCATGCTGGCGTTCGCCAAGGCGGCCGGCTCCGCCGTGAGCGTGGACGCGCAGTTCGACCTCCCGAGCATGCTGTCGCTCGCGGCGAGCCTGCGCCTCTCCGGCGCCGGGAGCATCCACACCTTCACGCTCCCGACCGCCGGCACCGGGACCTCCGCGGACGGGCAGTCGATCGTGCTGGAGGACCCGGCCGCGATCGCCCGGGTGCGCACCGCGCTCGCCACGGACACGCTGGGGCAGGTCGCGGGTGGGCACTAGAAAGCCGTCGAGCTCACAGCCCGTCGAACGTGTCGTCGTCGATGCTCGACTCCGAGACCTCCGCGCCGTCGGCCTCCGCGATCGGGTCGCCTCCGACGTCGATCTGGCTCCAGACCACCGGCATGCCCGGCGAGAACAGGATGTCGATGCCGGGGCCGGAACGCAGCGGCGGGATGTTCACGTAGTCGCCGCCCGCCTGGATCGCGTTCTTGATCTTCTCGCGCAGCTCCGTCACCGATCCCGGCAGGAAGTAGTCCTTGCCGTCCACGGTCAGCCTGTTGACGATCACTGTTCATCCATTCGGTCGGTCTTGCCCTGGGCCTGAGCCGACGACTCTGCGCCCGCGTCAGGTTCGTCGACGATGCGGAGTCCCGAGACGCTGTTGGCCGTGCGGACCAGCGCCTCGACCCACGCCCGGTTGATCGGCTCGCGCGTGTGGGAGGGATAGGTGAAGCGGAGGCCGACGGTCGGGGAGATCCAGACGGAGTTGGAGCCGCTTCCCGCCGCGGCCGCGACGTCCCACGAGAAGACGAAGCTCTCGCTGCGCCGCAGTTTCGTGACGATCGCGAGCTGCAGGTGCGCGAGCAGGCGGTCGTCGAACTCGACGGACGACGCGGCGTCGCCATAGAAGAGCGTCCCCATCAGTGCGCCGGAGGCTCTGGGACCACGCGCAGACCGCCGACGCTGTTGGCGGCGTCCATGAGCGCTTCCGTCCACGCCCGGTTGAGCGCCGGCCGGCGGCTGCCCACGTACTGGAAGTGGACGGGGACGGACGGGTTGATCCAGATCGCGGTGCGGCCGCGCGAGTAGGCCTCGTCGTGGTCCCACTCGAAGAGGAACTGCTCGTTGCGGCGCAGCTTCGACGTGATGACGAGCTGGAGGTGGGCCAGCAGGCGGTCGTCGATGTCGATCTTCGCGCCGGTGCCGTAAATCAGAGTGCCCAACCGGTGCTCTCCTTCCGAGGGCCGCCGCCGGTGCGGGTCACGCCGGCCTGTTGATCATATGCCGCCTGGTCCGTCGATCCGGTGGTCGCGGCAGGGTCGTGTTCCCTGTCGGCGCGCAGGGCCCCGCGCGCGGCGGTCGCGACGTCCGCGGCGGACGGCCGCAGCGACGCGTCGGCGTGCGTCATCGACCGGATGAGCGCGCGCCAGCGCTCGGGGACCGTGTCGGGCGTCTCCGGGTCGCGCTCCAGCCGGGACAGGGCGGACCCCACGGGCGTCCCCGGGAACGCGACGGTCCCCGTGAAGCACTCCAGCAGGACGAGGCCGAGCGAATAGATGTCGGACGCCGGGGTCAGGCTCTCGCTGCGCACCTGCTCGGGGCTCAGATAAGCGGCCGTCCCGAACGTGCCCTCCGCAAACTCCTGGGGACGGGTCGCGTGGATGGCGATGCCGAAGTCCGTCAGCCGCGCCCGCGGCCGCGATAACCGGGTCCCGTAGTCGACGATCATGATGTTCGTGGGCGTCACGTCGCGATGGATGACGCCCCGCGCGTGGACGTATTCGAGCGTCTCTGCGACCTCGAAGGCGATCTCACCGATCCGGCGCGTCGTCGGCGTGCCCGCGTTCAACACGGCGCGGAGGGTGTCGCCTTCGACCAGCTCGATGACCAGGAAGGGACGCGGGTCCTTCGGCGACGAGTCGTCGACCCCGGCGTCGAGGATCGACACGACACCGTGATGGCGGAGGCCGGCGAGCACGCCCACCTCGGTGCGGAACCGCGCGACGTCGTCCCGGCTACCCGAAGTGAACAGCTTGACGGCGACGTCGCGGCCGAGGTTCTCATCCCGGGCGCGGAAGACCATCGAGGTACCCCCGCGCGCGAGCAACCGCTGCGGCCGGTACCTTTCGAGCAGGAGGGGGACCGGGGTGTCGGGTGCACTCACCTGAATATTCTCCGGCATTCCAGAATTCTCTGCCCCCCGGTAGACGGGGACACCGTTCCCTGGTAAGCGCCCTGCCCGCTACCGCCCGTTTCCGTAGACGACGGCTTGATCGCCGCCACCGCGCTTCGCCGCGTACATGGCCTGGTCCGCGAGCCGGATGAGGTGGTCGATCGACTGGCCCGCGACGTCGTCCGTGATGGCGATGCCCACGCTGGCCGTGATGCTCAGCTCCCGGGGGATGCCGGCGAAGTCTTCGGCGATGGCCGCCCTGGCCCGATCGGCGAGTTCGAGCGCGTCGGTCGTGTCGGCGACGTGCAGGGCGGCGATGAACTCGTCGCCGCCGTAGCGCGCGATCATGTCCTCCTGGCGGAAGACCCGGCTCAGCCGCTCCGCGACCTCCTTGAGCACGGTGTCGCCCGCGGCGTGCCCCAGGGTGTCGTTGATGGCCTTGAAGCCGTCGAGGTCGACGAAGAGCACCGCGACTTGATCCGTGTGGGCGCGCTCGGTCTGCTGCAGGTTCTCGTCGAACAGCCGGCGGTTCGGGAGGCCGGTGACCTCGTCGAGCATCGCAGCGCGGCGCAGGCGCGCCTCCAGGCGGAGCCGCACGAGGACCTGCCCGGCGAGCTGGGCCAGCGCCTCCGCCAGCGGCACGGCCTGGTCGTCGAAGGCCCGGGGCTGGTCGAAGTAGCAGGCGAACGCGCCGTAGAGGACGTCGTCCTCGATGATGGGCACGCCGATGATCGCGGAGACGCCCGACCGTTCGAAGACGCCGCTCAATCCAAGGCCCGGCGCCACTACGTCGGCTTCAGCGGGCGATTGGATCGTCACCACACTCCCGAGCTGCACCCGCTCATCTCGGGCGTCCTCCGGCCACTCCGCCTCCAGCAGGTTCTCCCCCGCCACGAGCACGTAGTTTCCGGGCTCGCCAGTGTGCACGCTGCACGCCGTCGCGTTGAACGCCCGGCGGGCGGTCTCCGACAGCAGTTCGCCGAGCTCCTCCTCCGTCCGCGTCTTCGCGAACGCGACGGACGCGGCGAGCAGCAGCTGGAGCCGGTCGCTCTCACGTCGTCCGAGCGCCACCGTGCGCTCGCCGACCGCGGCCAGCTCCGGGTCGAACGCGACGATCGTATGGCCGCCGGAGATGCGCACCGCGCGGATCACCACCGAGCTCCGCGTCTCCTGGTACCCGTGGGCGCTGGACGCGAGCCGGATGCCGCCGGTGTTACCGGTCGCCAGCGCCGCAGCCAGCTCGTCGGGATCGACGCCGAGCACGTTGGCGAGCGGCGTCCCGACCAGCTTCTCGGACTGACGGCTGGCCCAGACCTCCAGCGCCATGTTGGCGTCCACGATGGTGTGGGATCGGTCTACGAGGGCTCGGGGGAAGGGCTGCATGCGGGCGACCTCGTCGCGCACATCGGCTCTCAAATGCGTGACCGGTCGAAGTGCATGTGTTGAGAGTGGCTGTTCGCGAGGCAATCGTCAAGTTGCCACACGTCAATCATTTGAGCGGATGCCCCCGGCCGAGACGAGGAGGCTGTCCACATCCGCTTTGGTGGTCGGGCGCGACAGAAGATACCCCTGACCGCGATCGCAGTGGAGCGCGCGGACCCGGGCGAGCTGGGCCTCCGTCTCGATGCCCTCCGCGACCAGGCGCATCCCCTGCGCCTTGCCGAACTCGACGGCGCGTGCGAGGTCCTCGCTGTGCGGGCCCTGGGTCTCCTGCACGAGGGACTGGTCGACCTTCAACTCGGTCGCCTGCAGCGCGATGACCTGCTCGCGCGACGCGTAGGCGGCCCCGAAATCGTCGACGGAGATGTTCACGCCGAGCTCACGGAGCCGGTGGGCGGTGTCGATCGCCTCCGGGACGTCGGTCAGTGGAGTGGTCTCGGTGACCTCCAGCGTCAGAAGGTTCGGGCGGAGGGAGAACTCGTCGAGCAGCGCGGCGATCGTGTCGACGATCGCGGGCGTGCGCAACTGGAGGATCGAGACGTTGACGGCGACCTCGATCGGGTGGCCCTGGTCCTGCCAATCGCGGGCGGCGTGGCAGCCGAGCCGCAGCATGACGTCCCCGATCCCACCGACCAGCCCCAGGCGCTCGGCCATCGGGATGAACTCGCCAGGAGCGATCAGACCGAACTGCGGGTGGATCCACCGGCTCAGCGCCTCGGCCCCGACGACCTCGCCGGTCTCCAGCGAGAACTGCGGCTGGAACAGGGCGATGATCTCACCACGGCTCGCGGCGCCGGGGAGGTCGCGCTCCAGCTGGGCGCGACGGTCGTCAGTGCGCACTTCGGACCTCCCAGCTCGTGTCGTTCGCTCCAGTGTGTCGCATCGCCGGCACAGCCCGGGACCGTTGCCCAATCGCAATCGAAGCTCTATAATCGGCGGCCGCGCACCGTGCCACGGGGTTCAGCTCTCGTCACCTGCCGCGGACCAGTGGCTGCAGACGGCCGTCTGCGCGTCGGAACGCGCCGCGAACACCCCCAGATCGTGACCATCGAAGCCGGTGGCGGCATACCCGTCGAGATTGCGATCCACCATCCCGACGTACGCGGTCGGCGTGCCGGCGACCCAGAGCCACCGGGCCGGAGCGCTCCACGACACGTTCTCGGGCGCGGCCACACCCGGCGCGAGCGCGTCCCCCGGCATCCGAGCGGCTTCGGTGCGGTCCATTGCGATCGTCATCACTGACTCCTTCTGTCGAGAGCGCTGCGGTCGGTGGTGGCGTCCGCTGTGCTCGAAACTAGGTCAGTTCAGACCCGATGCTCGGGGGTTGACCAGCGCGTGGGCGCGGTGATAGCGGGTTGGCACTGAGCCGACGCACGTCGGCGACGCGCTTCAGGGCTAGCCTCCCTACTTCATCCCCGCGATCTGCGCCGGGATCTCCGCGTCCTCGTCCGTCCAGTACGACGCGCACACCCGGTGGTACCCGTCGGCGACCACCAGCGGGAGGTCGTGCCGCGCGTCCCCGCGGACCAGCAGCACCGGCGACAGCACCTCGCCGTCCCGGATCTTCGCCAGGTCCTTCATCACTTCCGGATCGGACTCCGGCAGCAGCGGCAGCCGCGACGCTCGCAGCAGATCCTTGGCCTTGTAGGCGCGCGGGTCCGCGTGCTGCAGCGCAGCGACCGCCTTGTCGACGTCGTCGGGGTCCAGCACGAGGCTCAGGTAGTCGGCGGCGGCCGGGTAGTCGTGCTGATCCGCCTTCGACTTCCACTTCACTTTCGTTGCCATCGCCGTCACCTTCCGCCCTGCGATCCTTCCGCGAGTACAGCTATACCGCGCCAGGGGACCCGGGCGCTACGCGCGGCCGGACGGCGTCAGTCCAGCAGGTCCGCCCACAGCGCCGTCGAGATGTACCGCTCCCCCGTGTCCGCGACGATCGCCACGACGGTCTTGCCCGCGTTCTCCGGGCGTGCGGCGACCTGCAGCGCGGCCCAGACGATCGCGCCGGAGGAGATCCCGGCCAGGATGCCCTCCTCGGAGGCGAGCTTCTTGGCTGTCGCGATGGAGTCGTCGAACGACACATCGATGACCTCGTCGTACACGGACGTGTCGAGGATCTCGGGCACGAAGTTCGCGCCGAGGCCCTGGATCTTGTGCGGGCCCGGCTTGCCGCCGCTGAGGATCGGGGAGTCGATCGGCTCGACGGCGACGATCTCCACGCCGGGCTTGCGCTCCTTCAGCACCTGGCCGACACCGGTGATGGTGCCGCCGGTGCCGATGCCGGCGACGAGGATGTCGACGCCGCCGTCCGTGTCGGCCCAGATCTCCTCGGCGGTGGTGGCGCGGTGGATGGCGGGATTGGCCTCGTTGGCGAACTGGCGCGCCCAGATGGCGTTGTCATTCTCCGCGACGATCTTCTGGGCGGCCTCCACTGCTCCCCGCATGCCGTCCGGGCCGGGGGTGAGGACGATTTCAGCGCCGAACGCGCGCAGCAGCACGCGGCGCTCCTTCGACATGGTCTCCGGCATGGTCAGGACGACCTTGTAGCCGCGCGCCGCGCCGACCATCGCGAGCGCGATGCCGGTGTTGCCGCTGGTGCCCTCCACGATCGTCCCGCCGGGGCGCAGCTCGCCGGACTTCTCCGCGGCGTCGATGATGGCGACGCCGATCCGGTCCTTGACGCTTCCGCCGGGGTTGTAGAACTCCAGCTTCGCCAGCACGGTCGCGCCGGCGTCGGCGGCGATCCTGTTGAGCTTGACCAGCGGGGTCCGGCCGACGGCTGCGGTGATGTCTTCGTAGACGTTCGTGGGCATGGCTCTCTCTCGTGTTCGTGAAGGATGGAGGTGCGGGAGGTCAGGTGAGGATTTCCGCGATCGGGCTGACCGCGGCGGCGCCCTCGGCTTGCAGGTCGGCGACGATGGCGGCCGCGGTGCGGGCGCCGTTGCCTGCGGCGATGATCATCTGCTGCGGGCCCGGTGCGGCGACGTCGCCGGCAGCGTACAGCCCGGGGATTGAGGTCCGGCCCTCGTCGTCCGTGATCAGGAAGCCGTCGGTGGACTCCTCGGGCTGGATGCCGTCGATGAAGCCGGTCGCGATCTGCCACGTGGGGCGGATGAAGCCGCCGTCGATGGGGATGGACCGGCCGTCCTGCAACAGAACGGAGTGGACGGCTCCGCGCTCGCCTTCGAGGTCGGCGATCGTGGTCCGTTCGACCCGGATGCCCAGCGCGTACAGCGCGGTCTCCTCATCGGCGGTGACGACCGGGGAACCGTTGGTGAAGACAGTGAGGTCCGTGGTCCAGCGGGCCAGGTGCACGGCGCGGCGGGCGAGGTCCGGCGTCTCGCCGATGAGCGCGAGCGGCTTGCCGCGCAGGTCCCAGGCGTCGCACGCGACGCAGCTGAACACGCTCATCCCGTAGAACGAGCGGACACTCGGCAGCGCGGGCAGCGTCTCGGTCAGCCCGGTCGTGAGGAGGACCGCCTCGGCGGAGACGAGGTGCTCCTCCCCCGGCGTCCGGCCGGCGATCTCGACCACGAACCCGTCGCCGTCCGCGCGCACCGACGTGACCGACCGCCGCTCCAGGTGCTCGACGTTCTCGTAGACGGCGAGCTCGGCCTTCGCGAGAGCGCGCAGCTCGGTCGGGCGGATGCCGTCCCGGGTGAGGAACCCGTGAGAACGGAGGGTGGCAGAGTTGCGCGGCCGGCTGGCGTCCACCAGCACGACGTCGACCAGCGCCCGCGCGAGGTTGAGCGTGGCGGAGAGCCCGGCCGGGCCGCCGCCGATGACGACGACCTCAGGCATGCACGGCCTCCTGCGGCGGCAGCGCCGCGATCAGCGGGTGATCGTACGGCTGCGGCCCGACCTTGGAGGCGCCGCCGGGGTTGCCGAGCTCGCTGAAGAACTCGACGTTCGCGGCGTGGTAGTCCGCCCACTCCTCCGGGAGGTCGTCCTCGTAGTAGATCGCCTCGACCGGGCAGACCGGCTCGCACGCGCCGCAGTCGACGCACTCGTCGACGTTGATGTAGAGGGAGCGCTCCCCCTCGTAGATGCAGTCGACGGGACACTCGTCGATGCAGGCGCGGTCCTTCACATCCACGCACGGGAGCGCGATCACGTAGGTCATCGGACGATCACCTCGCGGTTGGAGATCGAGACCTGCTCGTCCCGCGGCACGACCTTGATCCGCTCGCGGATCACGTCGCCGGCGAAGCCCTCGCCGAGGGCGCGCTCGTGGCCGTCGAGGGCGAGCCAGCCCTCCCACGTCGTGTAGCGGACCCCGCGCGACTCGAGGAAGGACAGCACGGCGTCCTCCCCCGGGCGCTCCGCGTCGGCCAGGACGGAGTGGTCGTCCAGCAGCTTCTCGATGGTCTCGCCGGCGTCGCCCTTGGTGTGGCCGATCAGGCCGACCGGGCCGCGCTTGATCCAGCCGGTCGCGTAGAGGCCGGGCGCCGGCTCGCCGTCGTCGAGCACGCGGCCGCCGTCGTTGGGGATGACCCCGGCGGCCTCGTCGAATGGGAGGTCACGCACGGGTGTGCCGCGGTAGCCGATCGCCCGATAGACGGCCTGCACGTCGTAGTCGGCGAACGCGCCGGTGCCGCGGATGCCGCCCTGCCCGTCCGGCTCGGTGCGCTCGAAGCGGATGCCGGTGACGGCCTCCTCGCCGAGCAGCTCGACCGGCTTGTGCCAGAAGTGCAGGTGCAGGCGGCGCGGGGCGCCGGTGGGCTCGCGGTCGCGCCACGACTGCAGGATGCGCGCCATGACCTTGGCCTGGTTGCCCGCGGCCCGCCGCTCCCCCGTCGAGGCGTCGGCGCGGTCGAAGTCCTCCTCGTACAGGACGATGTCGACGCCGGGGACCTCGCCGAGCTCGCGGAGCTCGATCGGGGTGAACTTGATGTCCTCCGGGCCGCGGCGGCCGAAGACGTGCACGTCGGTGACCGGCGACGCGGCGAGACCGGCATGCACGTTGTCCGGGATGTCGGTGGTCAGCAGGTCGGCCGGGTGCTTGGCGAGCACGCGCGCGACATCCAGGGCCACGTTGCCGTTGCCGAGCACCGCGACCTCGGTGGCCTCCAGCGGCCAGTGCCGCGGCACGTCGGGGTGCCCGTCGTACCAGGAGACGAAGTCGGCGGCGCCGAAGCTGCCGGGGAGGCCGAGGCCGGGGAGGTCGACCACCGCGTCGCGCTGCGCACCGGTCGCGAAGATCACCGCGTGATAGAGGGACTGGAGCTCGTCCACGGTGATGTCCGCGCCGACCTCCACGTTGCCGATCAGCCGCACGGAGCCGTCGGCGAGCATGTCGTGCAGCGAAGTCACGATGCCCTTGATGCGCGGGTGGTCGGGGGCGACGCCGTAGCGGATGAGGCCGTAGGGCGAGGGCAGGGACTCGAACAGGTCGATCCGGACGTCGATGCCGGCCTCTGCGGCGCGGGTGCGCAGGATGTTGCCGGCGTAGATGCCGGCGGGTCCGGCGCCGACGACGGCCACGCGGAACGGTCGGGTCATTGAGGTGCCTCTCGGTATGGTGCAGTGCTGTGTGCTGCGGGGATGGGGAGGAGGTCGGGGTCGGCCAGCCGGACCACGTCGCCGACGACGATGACGGCCGGCGACTGCACGCCGCGCGCCGCGGCCTCCGCGGCGATGGTGCCCAGGGTGCCGACGGTGACGCGCTGCCCGTCGCCGTAGCCGTCCTCGACGATGGCGACAGGGCAATCGGCGCCGCGGCGACCCGCGGCGAGGGTGGCGGCCGTACCGGCGAGCCCCGAGACGCCCATGAGCAGGATGACCGTGTGCTCCGGCCCGCCGGGCACCTCGTCGATGTCGGTGTGCGCCGAGAGCACGGTGAACCCGGCGGCGACGCCGCGGTGGGTGACCGGGATGCCGGCGATGGACGGCACCGCGATGGCACTGGTCACGCCGGGCACGACCTCCACCGGGATGCCGGCGGCGCGGCAGAACTCGGCCTCCTCGCCGCCGCGGCCGAACACGAACGGGTCGCCGCCCTTCAGCCGCACGACGCGCTTGCCCGCACGGGCATGCTCGACCAGCAGCTCGTTGATCTGCGACTGCGGCACCGGGTGGTGGTGCGGGCGCTTGCCCACGTCGATGACCTCCACGCCGGGCGCGAGGTCGTCCAGGAGGGCGCGTGGCCCGAGCCGGTCGGCGATCACGACATCCGCGGCGGTCAGCAGCTGGCGACCGCGCACGGTGATGAGGTCCGGATGGCCGGGGCCGCCGCCGACCAGGGCGACGGAGCCAAGACGTTGTTCGGTCATCGGGATGCTCCCGTCAGTCCGCGGCGGCGCAGCAGCGTGCGCTCGACCGGTGCGAAGATCGCCAGCTCGACGACGATGCCGACGACGAGGATGGTCAGGATGGTGGCGAGCACGCTGGGCAGGTCGGCGAGCTCCCGGCTCTGCTCGAGCATCGAGCCCAGGCCGAAGCCGAGCGAGCCCGCGATGATCTCGGCCGCCATCAGCGAGCGCCACGCGAACGCCCAGCCCTGGCGGAGCCCCGCGACGTAGCCGGGAAGCGCGGCAGGGAAGAGGATGCGGGTCTGCAGCTGGCGGCGGTTCGCCCCGAGGATGACGCCGACGCGGCGAAGCTGCGGCGGCACCTGGTCGATGCCGGCGAGGAGGCCGTTGACGATCGAGGGGACGGCGCCGAGCAGCACCACGAAGTACACGGCCGCGTCGGTCAGCCCGAACCAGAGGATCGCGGCGGGCACCCAGGCCACCGACGGCAGCACCTGGAGGCCGGAGAGGATCGGCCCGACTGCGCGACGCAGCCAGCGCACCTCGGCCAGCAGCAGCCCGAGCGGGGTCGCGATCAGGATGGCGAGCAGGAAGCCGAAGCCGCCGCGGCCCAAGCTGGTGCCGATGGCGGTGGCGAGGTGACCGGAGGCCGCGGCGCTGCCGAGCGCGCTGAGCACGTCCGCCGGCCCAGGGTAAAGGTCGGGGCGCGGGTGCGAGATGACCGTGTAGAGCTGCCAGGCGAGGACGGCGGCGAGCACGAACACGATCGGCGGGACGACGGACCGGCCGAGGCGGCGGGCGCGGCCCGGCCCGGCGTCCCGGGCGGTCTGCAGGGAGTCCAGGCCCGACTCCAGGGCGCGCAACTCGGAGGTCCCGGCCTCCGCGCGGGCGGGCGCGGGTGCGATCGTCGGGGTCACGGAGGTGACGGTGACTTCAGGCGGCATTGCGGATCAGCTCCTCTCGCAGCCGGCAGGTGATCTGGTCGTCCAGCCGGGCGGTCTCCACCGGGTCGGCGCCGGCGCGGACGGACGCGGGCACCTCCCATTCGGCGGCCACCCGCCCGGGACGCGAGCTGAGCAGCACGATCCGCTGGCCGAGGCGCAGCGCCTCCCGGACGTTGTGGGTGACGAAGACGATGGTGCGGCCGGTCTGCCGCCAGATCCGCTCCAGCTCCACGTGCAGGAGGTCGCGGGTGATCGCGTCGACCGCGGCGAACGGCTCGTCCATCAGCAGCACGTGGCGGTCCTGCGCCAGCGCGCGGGCGAGGGCGACGCGCTGCCGCATGCCCCCGGAGAGCTCGTGCGGCCGGCGGTCGGCGGCGTGCGAGAGCGAGACCAGCTCCAGGAGGTCGTCGGCGCGCGCCCGGCGCTGGTCGCGCGGCACTCCACCGAGGTCGAGGGCGAGCTCGACGTTGCGGCGGGTGGTCAGCCAGGGCAGCAGGGCGGCGTCCTGGAACATCATCGCGACCGCGCCGCTCGGCACCGCGATCTCGCCGGTGGTCGGCTGTTCGAGCCCGGCGATCAGGTTCAGGATGGTCGACTTGCCGCACCCGGATGCCCCGAGCAGGCAGACGAACTCGCCGTCGCCCACCCGGAGGTCCACCCCGTCGAGCACGACGGGCGCGTGTGCGCCGAAGCGCTTGCTCACTCCCGTCAGCGTGACGGCGGTGCGGTCGAAGTCGCTCATCGTCTTACCCCAGGCTCCCGGCGGAGACCTTCGACTGCCCGGCGGTTGCGCGGACGGCGTTCAGGGCGGTCAGGTCGAACACGCCCTTCAGGGAGCCCTTGGTCCCGAGCCCGACCGCGGCGGCGTTCTGGACGAGTGTCGGGAACGCGGCGGCATCGGGGTCGGTGTCGAAGGCGACGTGGTCGAGCGCACGCGCGAGCACCCCGGTCGGCAGCGTCTTGCCGGTGTCGGCCTTGAGCTGCGCGTTGATGTCGTTCGCGGCCTTCGCCCGGTTCTTCAAGGCGGCGACCGCGTCGGCGTTGCCCTGCACGAGAGCCTTGACCGTCTGCGGGTGCGCCTTCAGGAACGAGGCGGAGACCGCGAGCACGGTTGTCGGGAACTTCCCGCCCGGCCACAGCGACGCCTCGTCGACGAGCACCTTCGCGTTGCCGTCGAGCACGAACCGGGACACCCACGGCTCCGGCACCCAGGCGCCATCGATCTTGCCCGCCTGGAACGCCGTCAGCGCCTGCGCGTTGTCGGTCGGGGCGATGGTGAGGTCTCCCCCTCCGGTGGTCGAGGTGTGCAGGCCCTTCGTGCTCAGCCAGTGGCGGAGCGCGACGTCCTGCGTGTTGCCGAGCTGCGGGGTGGCGATGGTCTTGCCTTTGAGCTGGTCGGCCGAGGTGATATCGCTCTTCACGACCAGGGCCGCGCCGCCGATGGCGACGCCGGAGACGATCTTCAGCGACTGGCCCGCGCTCTTCAGGTAGGAGTTGATCGCGGGGCTCGGGCCGATGTAGGCGGCGTCGATCGCGCCGGCGGTGAGCGCCTCGATCTCGGCGGGGCCGGCGTTGAACTGGGTGGTCTTCAGCGCGGTCGTGCCGAGCGCCTTCTGCAGCAGTCCGTCGTGGATGCCGACGAGGGCGGGCGCATGGGTCACGTTGTCGAAGTAGCCGACGCGGATGGACTTCGCCGGGGTTGGTTCGACGCTGGCGGCGGAGGCCGCGCAGCCGGTGAGGGCGGCGGTGGCTGCGGCGAGCGCGAGGACGGCGACGGTGCGGAGCGGGGTGCGCATGCGGGGTCCTTTCAGGAGACGATGCCGGCGGCGAGGGTCGCGCCGGACTGGGGGTCGATGAGCAGGAAGGCGCCGGTCTCCCGGTTGGCCGCGTACGGCTCGACCGGGAGCGCCTCGGCGAGCTGGAGGGCGACGTGGCCGATGTCGTTGACCTCCAGGGCCTCGGCGGGAACGACCCGCAGCGTGGTCAGGTCGCGGCGGCCGTCGATCGCGGTGAGCCGCGCCTGGACGGTCGCGGTCCCCCACTTCAGCAGCAGCCGCGCGCCGGTGACGCCGCGGGTGGGGTCCAGCCAGAACACCTCGGCCGTGATCGCCGACCGCGGCTCCGGGAGGGTGCCCGCCGCGCCGAGGAGGGCGCCGCGGGCGAGGTCGATGTCGTCGGCGAGACTCACGGCGACGGACTGCGAGGCGACCGCGGACTCCACGCTCCGGCCCGCGACGTCGATCCGGGTCACCACCGAGGTCGCGCCGCCGGGGTGGACGCTGACCCTGTCGCCGACGCGCACGGCGCCGGAGGCGATGCGGCCGGCGGCCGAGCGGTAGTCCCGGTAGTCGGTCGCGTCGAGCCCGGTTGCGAGCGCGCCCTGCGGTCGCAGCACGAGCTGGACCGGGAGGCGGAGGTCGTCGGTTGCTGCCTCGGTCTGGTCGGCACTGGGCAGCGCCTCCAGCAGTTCGAGCAGGGCCGGTCCGTCGTACCAGGGCGTGCGGGCGGACCGCTCGGCGACGTTGTCCCCGGCGACGGCGCACACCGGCACGACGTGGAGGTCGCGGATGCCGAGCTCCTCGGTCACCGCGACCAGTTCCTCGGTCACCTGCCGCACCCGGTCGGCGTCGAACCCGATCAGGTCGATCTTATTGATCGCCACGATGACGTGCGGCACCCGCAGCAGGCTGATGACCGCGAGGTGGCGGCGGGTCTGCTCCAGCACGCCGTTGCGCGCGTCGACCAGCAGCACGACCGCGTCGGCCGTGGTCGCGCCGGTGACCATGTTGCGGGTGTACTGCACGTGCCCCGGACAGTCGGCGAGGATGAACGAGCGCGCGTCGGTGGCGAAGTAGCGGTAGGCCACGTCGATGGTGATGCCCTGCTCGCGCTCGGCGCGGAGCCCGTCGGTGAGGAGCGCCAGGTCGAGCCCGCCGGCCTCGCCGCCGAAGCCGCGCTCGCGGGAGGTGCGCTCGACCGCCGCGAGGTGGTCGGCGAGGATCGCCTTGGAGTCGTGCAGCAGCCGGCCGACCAGGGTCGACTTGCCGTCGTCCACCGAGCCCGCCGTCGCGAAGCGGAACAGCGTCCCGCGGGTCGCCGCCGAGGCCGCTGCCGCCGGTCGCATGGTGTCGTCGAGTTGCAGCGTCATCAGAAGTATCCCTGTCGTTTCCGGTCTTCCATCGCGGCCTCGGAGATGCGGTCGTCCGCGCGGGTGGCGCCGCGTTCGCTGAGCGTGGAGGCCGCGACCTCGCGCACCACCGCCGTCACGTCGCGGGCGCCGGACTCGACCGCGCCCGTGCAGCTCATGTCGCCGACCGTGCGGTAGCGCACGAGCCGCCGCTCGACGGTCTCGCCGCGGTCGGCGGGCGAGACCGGCCCGACCGCCCGCCACATCCCGTCGCGGGCGAAGACCTCACGCTCGTGCGCGTAGTACAGCGGAGGCAGCTCGATGTCCTCGCGCTCGATGTAGCGCCAGATGTCGAGCTCGGTCCAGTTGCTGATCGGGAACGCCCGCACGTGCTGGCCGGGCGTGTGGCGGCCGTTGTACAGGCTCCACAGCTCGGGGCGCTGGTTGCGCGGGTCCCACTGGCCGAAGCCGTCGCGCAGCGAGAGGATGCGCTCCTTCGCCCGCGCCTTGTCCTCGTCGCGGCGGGCGCCGCCGAAGACCGCGTCGTGCCGTCCGGCCTCGATCGCGTCCAGCAGCGGCAGAGTCTGCAGCGGGTTGCGGGTGCCGTCGGCGCGCTCGGTCAGCCGGCCGTCGTCGATGTAGTCCTGCACCCGGGCCACGGCCAGCGGGATGCCGAACCGCTCGGCGGTCGCGTCGCGGAAGTCGAGGACCTCCGGGAAGTTGTGCCCAGTGTCCACGTGCAGCAGCGAGAACGGGATGCGCGCCGGCCAGAACGCCTTCGCCGCCAGGTGGAGGACGACCACGGAGTCCTTGCCGCCGGAGAACAGCAGCACCGGCCGCTCGAACTCCGCGACGACCTCGCGGATGATGTGGATGGACTCGCTCTCGAGCTGCTCGATCAGGTCAAGGGCGACGGTCTGGGTCGTGTCGGTCATTGGTGCAACCCGCATTCGGTCTTGGCGAGCCCGGCCCAGCGGCCCGAGCGCGGGTCCTCCCCCTCGGCCACCGGCTTTGTGCACGGTTCGCAGCCGATCGAGGGAAACCCGTTGGACAGCAGCAGATTCAGCGGCACGGCGTTCGCCGTGGCGTAGTCGAGGAGCTCGTCGAAGGTCCACGCGGCCAGCGGGTTGACCTTGACCAGCCCGTTCTTCTCGTCCCACGAGATGAACGGCGTGGCGGTGCGCGTCGGCGCCTCCTCGCGGCGGACTCCGGTGAACCAGAGCTCGTAGCCGGTGAGCGAGCGCTGCAGCGGCTCGACCTTGCGCCGGGCGCAGCACAGGTTGGGGTCGCGGGCGAACAGCTCTGCGCCGAACTCGGCGTCCTGCTCGGCCACGGTCTGCTTCGGCTTCACGTCCACCACTCGCACGTCCAGCGAGCGGGCGACCTCGTCGCGGGTCACGTACGTCTCCACGAAGTGGTAGCCGGTGTCCAGGAACAGCACGTCCACGCCCGGCAGCGCGGCGGCGACCACGTGCGGGAGGACGGCGTCGGCCATCGAGCAGGCGACGGCGGTGCGCCCCACGGCGAAGTTGTCGGCCACCCAGCGGACGACCTGCTCCGCGGTCGCGTCCTCCAGCTCGCGCGCGCCGCGCTCGGCGAGGGCGCGCAGTTCGTCGACGGGCCGGAGCTCGGCGGGGCGGACGGGCAGGCTGCCCAGGTTGGTCGCGGTCACTGCAGCGCCTCCTCGTCGGCCCGGTGCGCCCATTCGGCGAACGTCTCGGCGCCCGCGCGGTCGGCGAGGTAGCGGGTGACGACGCGCTCGACGTAGTCCGCGATCCCGTCCGCGGTGACCTTCAGCCCGCGCACGGTGCGGCCGAGCCCGGCCTCGTCACGGTCGCGGGAGGCGAGGCCGCCGCCCAGGTGCACCTGGAAGCCGGGCACCTGGCCGCCGTTCCCGTCCGGGAGCAGCTGGCCCTTCAGTCCGATGTCGGCCGTCTGGATGCGCGCGCAGGAGTTGGGACACCCGTTGACGTGGAGGCTGAGCGGCGCCGGGAGGTCCAGCCCCGCCAGGCGCTCCTCCAGCTGCTGCACCGCGGCGGTCGCGGTGAGTTTGGTCTCCACGATCGCGAGCTTGCAGAACTCGATGCCGGTGCAGGCGATCGTCCCGCGACGGAACACGCTCGGCTTGGCGCTCAGCCCGATCTCGTCCAGCTCGGCGACGGCCTGCTCGACGTTCGCTTCGGGGATGTCGAGCGCGAGGATCTTCTGGTGCGGGGTCGTCCGCAGCCGGGTCGAGCCGTGCCGCTCCAGGAGGTCGGCGAGCTGCCCGAGCGTCGTGCCGGAGACCCGGCCGACGAACGGCGTGACGCCGATGAAGTAGCGGCCGTCCTTCTGCTTGTGGACGCCGACGTGGTCGCCGGTCGTCGTCGGCGCGGCCGGGGCCGGCCCGTCCGCCAGCGGCTCGTCCAGGTACTCGTCCTCCAGCACCTGCCGGAACTTCTCGACGCCCCAGTCGGCGAGCAGGAATTTCAGCCGGGCCTTGTTGCGCAGCCGGCGGTAGCCGTAGTCGCGGAAGATCTGCACGACCCCGTGCCACACCTCCGGCACGCGCTCGGCCGGCACGAACGCGCCCAGCCGCTCGGCGAGCCGAGGAGTCGTGGACAGCCCGCCGCCGACCCAGAGGTCGAAGCCGACGCCCAGCTCCGGGTGCTCGATCACGACGAACGACACGTCGTTGATCTCGTGGACGACGTCCTGGCTCGGGTGCCCGCTGATGGCGGTCTTGAACTTGCGCGGGAGGTTCGCCAGCTCCGGGTCGCCGAGGAACCGGTCCGCGATCTCCTGGATGAGCGGCGTCGGGTCGATCAGCTCGTCCGCCGCGATACCCGCCACCGGCGAGCCGAGGAACACGCGCGGCACGTCGCCGCAGGCCTCCGTCGTGCTCAGGCCCACGGCCTCCAGCCGCCGCCAGATCTCCGGCACGTCCTCCACCCGGATCCAGTGAAGCTGGATGTTCTGCCGGTCGGTCAGGTCGGCGGTGTCGCGCCCGAACTCGGTCGAGATGCCCGCGATCGTCCGCAGCTGCTCGGTGGTGAGCTGGCCGCCGTCGATGCGGACCCGCAGCATGAAGAACTCGTCCTCCAGCTCGTGCGGCTCCAGCGTCGCGGTCTTGCCGCCGTCGATGCCGGGCTTGCGCTGCGTGTACAGGCCCCACCAGCGGAACCGCCCGTGCAGGTCGGTCGGGTCGATGGAGGCGAACCCGCCGTCGGCGTAGACGCGCTCGATGCGCTCACGGACGGCGAGGCCGCCGTCCTCCTGCTTCCACGCCTCGTTCGCGTTCAGCGGCGCCTGCCCGTCGACCGCCCACTGACCGTTCGGCCGGGCGTCGGTGCGGCGCGGCCGAGCAGCCGCCGGAGCGGTGTGCTGTTCGGAGATCGTCACGCGGTTCGTCCTTCCCTCCGCTGCGGGGCGGATCGAGTACGGAACCTAGGCCGGATACGTTTCGCGACGGAAGGGCGACGGTAATAAACAGACGCAATACAGAAAGGCTGTACGGCTGTTCAGGCATCCTGGGTCGACCACCGAACGTGGTCAAACCGGCCGCGTCCACGACCCTCCTCGAGAGCCCCATGATCGCCATCCTCACCGTCTCGCACGGCACCTCCGACCCGCTGGGCCAGCAGGCCATCGGGGCCTACGCGGAGGCGATCCACGATGCCGTGGAAGCGGACGTCGCCGCCCACGCGTTCGTGGACGTCCAGCAGCCGGACGTGCCGACCGAACTCGCGGCGCTCCCACCGGAGGCGACGATCGTCGTCGTGCCGCTGCTGCTCTCCCGCGGCTACCACCTCGGCCACGACCTCCCGCTCGCGGCGGCGCCGTTCGGCGAGCGCGTGATCCTCGCCGACGCGCTCGGCCCCGACCACCGGATCGCGCAGGTGCTCCGCCGCCGGCTCCGGGAGGCCGGCGCCGAGCCGGACGATCGGCTGGTCCTCGCGGCCGCCGGCTCCAGCGATTCCGCCGGCGTCGAGGACGCCCTCCGCACCGGACTGCTGCTGGAGGCCGCAACGCGGCATCCCGTCACCGTCGGCTTCCTCAGCGCCGCCGCTCCCCGACTCCACGAGGCCATCGCCCGGAACCGCGCGAACGACGGCGCCCGCGTCGCGGTGGCGAGCTACCTGCTCGCCCCCGGCTACTTCCACGACCGGACCCGCACCTGCGCGGCCGACATCGTCACCGTGCCGTTGTTGACCCCGGACATGCCTCCTGCCCCCGAACTGATCGCCGTCGCACGCGACCGCTACTCGACCGCGCTGTCCGCGTCCCCCGGCTCAACATCGGCCGCGACCCGCGGGCCCCGCACGAACGCCACCGACGTCGCCACCACGCCGTAGGCCGCCCCGGCCAGGAGCAGGACAGCCGTCACGGTGACACCTGCGGTGGCCTGCGGCTGGGGCAGCACCAGGCTGACGACGGCCACGACGCCGAGCAGCACGCTCACGACCCCGAGGAACACGAGCGCACGCCTGCGCTCCCTCACGCTCTCGGACATCCGGACCCCGTCTCTTCGCCTGCTGGCGGCCGTCCGGGAAGGACGAACCGATCCGGGGAAGGATAGGCGCGGCGCATCGGGCGAGGGAAGCGACCGTTACGGAGTGTGAACCGCCTGGGCGTCAGTCTCGACGGTGACGGGTCGACCTACGTCGTGAACGGCCGCTTCTCGTCGCAGAACGCGCACACCAGATGCCCGTTCGTGTACTCCCAGAGATGGGCGTGCGGCGCTTCGAAGTACCCGCATCGGTCTGCGACGAGGGTCGGGTTCGGGTCAGCGTTGATGGTGGCTGTGTCGATGCTGTGTGTGGTCGGCATTTCGGGTCGGCTTTCTGCGGCGGGACGTCGGCGCGTTTGGCGTCTTCGTTTCAATGCGTTACATCGGCACCAGTATCCGCGCGATCGACTGGCACCCGAAATACCTAGTACTGGTGCCGCCTGATGGGGGGTCACGCCCCTAAACCCCCGGAATCGGGTAAATGCGGGAACTCAGTAACTCCTCGTGCTGCCAACGATGTCGCTGTGCGAGCCACCTGGATATGAGTGTCGTCGTGACCCTCGAACTGGGGTCGACCGGCCCGGTTCGGGCGGCTGCGTTCGTCCCTAGGATGACACCACGCCGGGGGAATCGGGCTGCGCCGCAGCGGAGGCGCCCGCGCATCAGAAGGAGAGCCTCCGTGCGCATCTCGACCCGTGCCGCCGTCGCCCTCGCCCTCGCCACAGCGGTGACGGCGACATCTCTCATCGCGGGCGCGACCTCCCCGGCCGTCGCCGGCACTCCGACCGGGACCACCGCCAATCTCTCCGAGTACGCGACCGCCGGGGGCTCGGCGCCCAACGGCCTACGCCTCGAGCCGGACGGCAACATGTGGTTCGGAGAAGCGGACGGGATCGGGCGGATCGGCCACGACGGCGCAGTGACCGAATTCGCGCTCCCCGCCACGTTCCAGGGCAACTCGCTCGCGGGGTCGTATCCCAACCCGATCGTGCCGGACGCCTCCGGCAACCTCTGGTTCGGCGGAGGAGTCGACGGTTCGATCGGCTACATCGGCGAGTTCACGGCCGGCGTGCTCACTGTTCTGGCCCGCACGGCCGGGCCCGTCACCGACCTGCAGATCGGACCGAACGGCCACTTCTATTACTCGACCCCTCTCGACACGGTCATCCGGGAAACGACCCCCGACTTCGCCACGACCGTTCTCCATCCGACCGGGCTCACCAGTTGGCGCGGCTACTACGGGTGGAAGGTCACCGCCCAGGGAGACATCTACGACTTCTCGCTCGGAAAGCTGAACCGGATCGACGCGACCAGCGGCGCGTCCGCTCCCGTGCCCCTCCCCGGTGGGGATGCGTACAGCCCCGGTGCGAACAAGACATCCCTGAACGCGGATACGGCCGGCAACCTGTGGACTGCTCTCAAAGGCGCGATCGTCAAGATCGCGGTCGATGGCACGGTCACCACCATCCCGACGCCGACCGGGCTGAACGGAAGCCCCGACATCGGCGGCGCGGTCCACGAGGTCGCCTCGGTCGTGGCCGACGACGATGGCATCGTCTGGCTCGAAGGGGCGAACATCGCGAACAACAACGCCCCCGACGTGGTGTGGCGGATGAACAGCCCCAGCGACATCCACCTGGTAACCGACCCGTACTCGCGGGCCGACGACATCATCAACGGGTTCGTCGCGGGCCCCAACGGTTCGCTCTGGGTCGACCGCGGACACCTGGGCACCGACAGCCAGGGCTACGGCACTCTCACCTCGCAGTGGCTCCAGCAGTACACCTACATGGAGACTTCGTACCGGTACACGCTCCCGGGCCAGCCGGACGCGTTCGTCAGCGGCATCGCGGTCGACAGCACCGGTCAGGCGTGGTTCGCCGACTCCGTGCACGACGCGGTCGGCGTCGTCCAGCCTGTGGACTCGTGGCGGATCTCCGGACCCGACAGGTACAGCACGAACATGAACATCGTCGAGTCGAGTGGGCTGCTCTACCCGGACACCGCCTACATCGCCACGGGCGAGAACTTCGCCGACGCGCTCGCGGCCGCACCCGCCGCTGCGGCCAACAACGCACCACTGCTACTGGTGGGGAAGAACTACGTTCCGCCCCGGCTGGAGCAGAAGCTCATCGATCAGCACATCCGCAAACTGCGGGTGGTCGGCGGCCCCAACGCCGTGAGCCAGGCGGTGGTCGACCAGATCGCACACGACACCGGGATCACCGACGTTCAGCGCTATTTCGGGGACGACCGCTTCGCCACGTCCCGCATCGTCGCCGCCGCGGCCTTCCCCTCGGCGACGACGGCCTTCATCGCGACCGGCATGAACTTCCCGGACGCGCTCTCGGCGGGCGCTCCCGCCGGCAAACTGAAGGCTCCGATCATCCTCGTCAACGGCGCGGCGGGGAGCATCGACAGCGCCACGGCGGCGGAGCTGACACAGCTGGGCGTCACGAAGACGTACCTCGCGGGCGGGACGACTGTCATCTCCTCCGGGCTGGAGTCCTCGCTGGCGAGCGACGGCTTCGCACCGACACGATTCGCCGGGAGTGATCGGTACCAGACGTCGAGCCTGATCACCCGCGCCTTCTACGCCCCCGGATCGCACGTCGGAGTGTACTTGGCGAGCGGTGTCAATTTCCCCGACGCGCTGTCGGGCGCCGCCGCGGCCGGGTACAACGGCTCCGCGCTGGAACTGGTGCAGCCCACCTGCCTTCCCCGGACGGTGGCAAACGATCTGTACTCGATCGGCGCGACTTCGGTCGACATCCTCGGGGGGCCGAACGCACTCGGGTACACCGTCGATACACTCGACGGCTGCTGACGGGCGCAGGGGCTCGGCTGGACACTCAATTGTCCAAGCCCAACGGGTGGGATATTCGGCCGTTGTGGGCCACGATGGCAGGCATGTCTCATCCTCGAACGCTCGTCCGCGTGCTCCTCGGTTCGGCCTTGGTCTTCGCCGGAGTGAGCCATCTCACCTTCGCGCGTCAGGAGTTCTCTGCGCAGGTTCCGGAGTTCGTCCCGATCGACGACGACACCACGGTCGTGCTGTCCGGCGCTGCCGAGATCGCGTTGGGGACGGCGCTGGTGGCCTCGCCGTGGCGAAGGACGATGGGCTTGGTGGCAGCGGCGTTCTTCACGGCGGTCTTTCCCGGCAACGTCTCGCAGTGGCGGCATCACCGGGATGCCTTCGGGCTCGACACCGATCGCAAGCGGCTCGTCCGCCTCGCCTTCCAGCCCCTCCTCATCGCGGCGGTGCTCTGGTCGACGTGGAGGCGCCCGACCCGTTGATCGCCCGTGGTCGCGATGGCTGCCGAGTTCCCGCTCGAGTGGGCCGACGTGGCAGGCGAGGCGATCGAGTTCGTAGGCCCTCGGTGAGGGCCGGCGCGTCCACATCCAGGGGCTGGTGGTCCTTTCCTCGCCAGGCGCATGCTTGATCTACCCGAGCGGGCGTTCGACCGGTGCCGGCCTCCGGGTCGTGCAGAGGACGGCAGCGATGGCGAGCAGGATTCTGGAGACCGACTATCTGGTCGTCGGCGCCGGTGCGTCGGGCATGGCGTTCGTCGACTCCCTGATCACGGCGTCCGACGCCGAGGTGATCATGGTCGATCGGCGCTTCGCACCCGGCGGCCACTGGAACGACAGCTACCCGTTCATCCGGCTGCACCAGCCCTCCGCGTACTACGGCGTCGACTCGCTGCCGCTCGGCACCGACACGATCGATGCCACCGGCGTCAACGCCGGGATGTACGAGCGCGCGTCGGGCCGGGAGATCTGCGCGTACTACGAGCGGGCGATGAACGAGCGGCTGCTCGCCTCCGGTCGGGTCCGCTTCTTCCCGCAGTGCGACTACGTCGGGCGTGGGGAGTTCGTCAGCCGCCTGACAGGCGATCGCTTCGAGGTCACTGCCCGCCGAGCCGTCGTCGACGCGACCTACCTCGAGCCTCGTGTTCCCGCAACGAGCCCTCCCGTTTTCGAGGTGGACGACGGAGTCCGGTGTGTACCGGTGAACGAGCTGGCTCGCCGGGCGGAACCGCCGGACGGTTACACGGTCGTCGGCGCAGGCAAGACGGCGGCGGATGCGATCCTCTACCTGCTGCAGAACGACGTCCCGCCGGCGCTCATTCGCTGGATCAAGCCTCGCGAAGCCTGGTACCTGAATCGCAGGTTCACCCAGGGCGGCGAGCTGCTCCCCACACTGTTCGACGGGCTGGCGCTGCAGGCGGAGGCGTGCGCGGAGGCCGGGTCCCAGACCGAGCTCTTCGATCGATTGGGCGACGCGGACCAGCTGCTGCGCGTCGACGAGAGCCTCGCACCGACGATGTTCCGGGGACCGACCGCCAGCACGGCCGAGATCGAGCAACTCCGACGGGTCGGTGGGGTGACCCGCCTGGGACGGGTACAGCGGATCGAAGCCGATGCCATCCGTCTTGAACAGGGCTCCATCCCCACGACGCCGGGAACCCTGCACGTCTACGCCGCGGCGGGCGGCCTCAACCCTGCGCCCGAGGTCCCGATCTTTGCGCCGGAGCGGATCCGGCTGCAGTCGATGCGGATCGGCCTCACGCCGTTCAACTCGTCACTGATCGGCTACGTCGAGGCGACTCGTTCCGACATCGCGACCAAGAACCGCCTGTGCCCGCCCAACCGTCAGCCGAACACCCCGGCCGATTGGATCCGCGGCACCCTCATCGCGTGGCAGGCCGACGCCCTCTGGGCCCGAGAACGCGACATCGCGCACTGGATGGACGCGGCAAGGACCAACATCTCGCGCGGACTCAGGGAGCAACTGTCCGGGCCTGAGCTCGCCGCCAACCTGGCACGCTACCGCGCTGGTCTCGAGCCGGCGATCGCGAACCTGCACCGGCTGCTGGAAGGGAGTTGAGAACCAAACCCCGAGATGTCCTGATGGTTCAAACGACGAAACGGCGGCTGTTCAACAGCCGCCGTTTCCAGATTCTGTAGCGAGGGCGGGACTCGAACCCGCGACACCACGATTAGGTTCCGGTAGATCTCGTTGGGTTACTTTGGGTGCGCTTGACCTGATTTTCCGCGGCTTTCGACTGCAACGACTTCATTTGGGTCGCCCTGGATCTGCCTCAATGTGCGGGGTAAGTGCGGGGTCGTGAATCGTTGAGCACCATCAAACGCCGGAGGGAACGATGCGTACGAGTGGGTCCGTCAGGTCTCGTTGCTTGCACCATTGCTCTTGTCCTGGATACCGGGGCGTCATCGAGGCCACCGCTGCGGATCCGATCCCTATCCAGATCAGCCACCAGCGTCGTAATTCATCCACCTCCCGCAACTGCTGACAGCTGCCGGCGAAATCGAGTGACATTGCCAACACCCGCCGAGCATAGGAGCGGCCCAGAAATCTTCGTCGCGTCAACGCCGCGCTGTTGCGCAGGTGGCCGCTCCCGGAGCCGGGAGACTCGAAACGGTCTCGCGGCGATGTCGTGTGGTCGGCGGAGCCGCACAGTCCCCCGGCGCCGGCGATGCGCTCGGTCCGGCGTCTGCGCAGCGCCTTCGGCTACGGATTCAGCTGGTCGTCGATCGCCTCCTTGAAAGCCCTGAGTTCGATCGTGTTGCCCTCGTAGACCTTCAACGGACCGCTCCAGGTGAGCGCCAACACGCCGACAGTGTCGTCGCCCGTCACCTCGGCGCCCTGGAAACGGGTGTGGTCGATGACATCGTCGTGGCTCCCGTTGAGGTGCTCATCGTCGAAGAAGTAGATCCTGTCCGGGGTGAGAACGAGCCGACCGGCATGTCGGCCGTCCTCATCCAATCGGTCGGCTGCCACTTCCGCGATCGGTTGCTCGCCCTTCGGAAGCCTGTCCGGGCGGCCCTTTGCATGTTCAATCATGACCGCACCATAGACCCGGAACGATGGTGATGGTGGACATCTGCGGGCCTCAGCTACGCCGCTTGCGCCTGAACCCGAGCGCTTTGTGCGCAACGGCGGCATACGCCCTAATCCACCCAGACCCACCACCCGCAACTTGATGACGAATCGATGCAGCCATCGAACCCGTCACGAGGCTCGCGACAGCGACCCCGGAGAGAGTCAGCGACATTATCCAGAGAGCGACGCTGACCTATCGACGCGGATTCCCTTGCCGGTATCGTGTGGCGAGTGCCGCGCGTCTACTCCCCCCAGTAGACGCGCGGCGCGTGACGTCGGTGCCGAATGAAGGCTGCCCCGCTGTACGACGTCATTCTGGAATGTCCGGCAACGTGCGTTCGGTTCCATTCCTCGTTTGACTAGGTCCCGGGTGCGACCAGGAAGGTGCCGACCTGAGTAACGCCGTCACTCTTGTAGACCGGCAGCCGTTGACCATTCGGGTACTTCCGTAGGCGCTCCTCTTGTTGTTCGAGCGCCTGTGCCGGAGAAGTCGGTTCGGGGCCGCCGAACTCGGCTTCACTGAGCTGTGCGCTCAGCACGTATTCGGTGAGCCGTTGCCGTGCACGCGATAGCCTGGATTTGACGGTGCCAGCCGGGATCCGGAGGATCGCAGCGGCATCGGCGGTGCTGAGCTCCTCAAGCACGCAGAGGCTGAGGATCTGTTTGTCCCTGTCGGACAACCGGTCGAACGACTCCCGCACACGGGCGGAGACTTCAGATCCGTGAACTTGCTCGATCACCTCTGTGGCCGGGTCAGGAACGACGGCAGGCTCCGGAAGTTTGGCCAGTAACGCGTCGTGCCGACGCCGCGCCCGGAAACTGTTACGCGCCAGGTTTGCTCCGGTGACCAGCAGCCACGGGAGGATCGATGCGTCGATGAACGTCACGGACCGCCGCTTTCGCCATGCTTCGGCGAATGCCAGGCCGACAATGTCTTCTGCATCGGTGGGTGTGGGGACGAGGCGGAGGACGTGGCGGAAGAGCCGGTCACGGTGGCGTCGGAAGAGTTCAGCGAACGCGGCCCCGTCACCGTCGATGGCTTGATGGAGAAGCCATTCGTCGGTCTGCGTGTCGTTCATGCTCTGGAATGTCCGGCTCGTGAGGTTTGGTTCCCTGGCGAGGGGAAGGGGCACGACATGTTCAGCGCCGTGCCCCTTTGGTCAGGCTACTTGGACGCCGAACCGACAGTTGCCTTGACGACGAAGTCACCGATGATCGTGACACCGTCGGACTGATACACAGGAACCGTCTGGTCCTTCCGGCCGTGCTTGCCTGCCACGCCAGAGCCTCCTCAGGGCTGCTGAAACCAGTGCCCTCGGCGCGTTGGAGGTCCGTCTTCAGCGCATAGCCCTCACGCCCGTTCGACGCGACGACCAGGATCAGGTCTGGTTCGTTCGCTGGCGATGCCGCATTCAGGGCTGACCGGAACGTGAGCCCTCCTGCGTTCTGCTGGAACTTCGCCACGGCTTTCGGCGTCGTCGGAGTCCCATCGGCGGCACTCAAGCCCCGCGGCGCCGGCTGCGACGGGATGTTGTCGGCGAATGCGGTCCCCGCTGCGAGGCCGACAGCGGTCCCACGAGAACCACGAACTCGTCGGACGATCCGTCAGAATGATGGAAACCGCCGTTCAGGCCGCGCGCTCTTCGTCCTTCCGGGCCCGCAACGGCTCAAGCGCCTCTGACCACGCGATGAGCTGGTCGAGGAGCGTGTCGAGGAACCCGAGCTGGTAGTCGCCCGGCTTGAACGTCGAGAGGTTCTCGAACTCGGTCAGGGTCGAGAGCGTGAGCGTCTGGCGCACCGTGGCCACCTGGAGTTCCGCGAGCACGAGCCGCAGATGCTCGATCGCCCGCGCCCCACCCACCCCGCCGTATCCGACGAACGCCGCGGCCTTGTTGTTCCACTCGGTGTGCAGATAGTCGATCGCGTTCTTGAGGACACCCGATGTCGAGTGGTTGTACTCGGGCGTCACGAAGATGTACCCGTCGAACTCGGAGATCTTCTTCGACCACACTCGCGTGTGCTCGTTCTGGTATTGGCCCATGCGCGGCGGCAGCGGCTCGTCCAAGTGCGGAAGCGGGTAGTCGGCGAGGTCGACGAGCTCGAACTCGGCGTCGTCGCGCTGGGAGGCGTGGGCGAACACCCAATCTGCGACATCCTTGCCCTTGCGACCGGGGCGGGTGCTGCCGATGATGATGGCGATCTTGGTCATTTCTGTGCTCCTTCTCGAGGGGACGGATGGAGACGGGTTATTCGACCGGCGCCGGGGGGCGTCCGTTCTCGATCGCTGCGTGCGCGATCAACGCGTGCAGTTCGTCGGAGGGGAGGTCGGCACCGAAGGTCGGGTAGCCCGGCTCGAGCACGGCCCCGGCAGCCAGCGCACCGATCGGCAAAGGGTCGAAGCCGAGAGCGTCGACGAACTCCGCCACGGCGGCGACGTCGGCTTGACGGTCGCCCGCGACGGCGATGGCCTTCCGGCCCGCGGCGCCAGCGGGCCGGGCTTCGTCTTCGAGGTCGTGGTACCCCATGTGATTCAGGGCCTTCACCACACGTGACGCAGGTAGGAACTCCTGGACGATCTCACTCGTCGAGGTGCGCGGGTCGGTGAGATCGTCGCGGACGCCGTCTGTCTCCCACCAGTAGTTCATCGCATCGATCACGAGCTTGCCCGCGAGGTCCGCGGCAGGCACGCGACGGTACTTGCCCAGGGGAAGCGCGAGGATGACGAGGTCGGCGTCGCGCGCCGCGCGCTCCGGTCGCACGGCCATTGCGCCCGGCACGAGGACCTCGATCGTGAGCGCGATACGCTCGGGATCCCCCGACCCTGCAATCAGGACCCGGTACCCGGCGCGAAGCGCCAGCCGGGCGAGGGTCGTGCCGACCTTGCCCGCGCCCAGGATCCCCACGGTTCGTATCTCAGACATGGACAGCCTTCCCGCCCTTGACGATCTCGACGACCGGTCGTCCCGTCTCGCGCCACGGCTCGGCATCCTCCTCGAGCAGCTCGCGCACGCGCGGCGCGACCTGTTCACCGAACAGACGGATGCTGCGCTCCCGGACGTCGCGCGGCAGGTGGGTGATGTCGTACTTGAGGTCGAAACGGGAGAGGTGGTTCGCCCGCGCGATGGCGGCGATCTTCCGCGCAACGGTCTCCGGCGAGCCGACATACAACGCGCCTGTGTCGACCTCCTCCGCATATCGCTCCGCGGTCGGCGGGTAGAAGCCGCGCTCCTTGCTGATCTGTGTGACGACCGGCTCCCAGTATTCCCAGTGCGCCGACTTCGCCGCATCGTCGGTGTCGGCGATGAGGCCGAGCGAGTGCTGCGCGATCGGCATCTCGGGATACCCGAATGACGACAGCGCGCGAAGGTACAGCTCCGCGTGACCCGCGAACCGTTCGGCGCGGCCGCCGATGATCGCCATCATGAGCGGCAGCCCGTTGCGTGCTGCGCGGATCACCGAGTCCGGGCTCCCGCCGATCCCGATCCAGGCGGGGATGCCACCGTCGGGCATGCGCGGATGCAGCCTCACGGCGTCGAGCGACGCCCGATGCTTCCCCGACCAGGTGACGCGGTCCTCGTACATCAGCCGCAGGAACAGGTCGAGCTTCTCCTCGAACAACTCCTCGTACTGGGCGATGTCGTAGCCGAATAGCGGGAATGACTCGACAGCCGAGGCGCGCCCGAGCACGAGCTGCGTGCGACCGTTCGAGAGCGCATCCACCGTCGCGAACTCTTGGTAGAGCCGGACCGGATCCTGGGTCGACAGGACCGTGACCGACGTGCCGAGCCCGATCGTCGAGGTCGCCTGCGCGGCTGCGGCCAGCACGACGGGTGTCGCGGAGTCGACCGACTTGTCTTTGTAATGCTCGCCGACGCTGAAGACGTCGAGCCCCACCGACTCCGCCAGCTGCGCCTCCTCGATGAGCAGCCGGACCGACTCGGCATCCGTCATCTCCCGTCCGCCGTCGGTCGCGACATCCCCGAACGAATTCAGGCCGAACTCGAACTGCGCGCTCATGAGGGCCGCCTTTCCAACCGTCCAAGTGATTGACGTGTCAACATCTTTGAACGCAACGATTGACGTGCCCATTCCCGATCGCCATCGACTACCGGGTCGAGGACGCGTGGTCACCGAGGAGCACTACCTACCGGCAGCCGCCTCGCGCTGACCCCGGAGGGCAAGAGATCTTTGCCCGGTTCAAGCGGCCGGGGCTGTACGCGTCCGGCCATCATCCGTTCTATAGCCCAGCGCGAAGCTCGGGCACCGGTCGATCACCGTCACGATCTCATCCACCGTGGCCCCCTCAGCGTCGATCCACGGCCGCCGACTCCGATCGAAGACCCGCGGCAGCCCGCGGACGCATTCAGTGGCATGTTGGCATCGACCCGGCTCCCAGGTCACAACCACCCCATCCGCTTTGTACTCGCGGATATTCGGTCGATCGGTCGCATCACCCACGACGACCTCCTACGTCTCAGGTTGGCCCACTTCTATTGTCAACCCGGATCGGCCCAACAGATGGCCCGGGTTGGACGAGGCGGAATCACGGCGCAAGAGATCGCCGAGCACCTCGGCCACGAGAGCCCATCGCTCACTCAGGATGTCCTTTACTGGATCCACGGCGCCCGGTACGCACCGGCGGTGTTGAGGAAGGCGGTGAAGTCTTCGCCGGCCCACTCCTCCGCGATCAGACCCTCCTCGAGACGGTAGAAGTCGATCGCGTCCCAGCGCACCGCCTGGCCGCTGCCGGCGACTCCCAGCAGGTCGCCGCGCAGGGTGCCGGTGACGATGAGCCTCACGACGACCTTGTCGTCCTGGACGGCGATGTCCTGCAGGTCGGCGTGCAGGTCAGGGATGGCGCCGACCACGGCGCCCATGAGGCCCGCGACGTTGTCCCGGCCGGCGACCGTGCCGACCGAGCCGCCGTGCCACGCCATGTCCTCGGTGAGGTACTTCACCGCGTTGGCGCCGTTGTGGTTGTTCAGCACGTCGTCCATGAAATCGAGGACGACTTGTTCCTGTCCCATCTGCGTTCCCTTCCTATTCCTTCATCAGCCGGTCGACGATCACGATCTCCCGGATCGGAACGGCGGTCTCCCCTCGCAGCCAGTCGCGCTGCAGTTCGGTGGCGACGGAGACCCAGCCGACCGGCTGGGCGCCGGCAGCCTCGATGCGGCGGAGTCCGGCGCGATGCGCCTCCTCGGACGTGCCGCCGACGGCATCCACCACAGGGAATACCTCGTAGCCCGCGCGCAGCGCGTCGAGCGTCGGATACGCCAGACACGCCTCAGTCCACAGCGTAGAGATGATGAGCCTCCGTCGGCCCGTCGCCTCCACGGCCGTGCGGAACTCGACGTCCTCCCACGCGTTGATCTGAGTGCGGTCGATCTCCGGGCTGCCGGCGAGCACGGCCTTCAGCTCCGCAACGGTCGGCTGCTGACCGTTCGCGACGTTGACCGTCGACAGCACGATCGGAAGTCCGAACGTCACGGCGATCTGCGCGAGCGAGACGGCGTTCTTCGTCATCAATGCCGTATCCATTGAGCGCACGGCGCCGACCTGCGTCGGTTGGAAGTCGATGATCACGAGCGCCGAGTTCTCCGGCGTCAAGAGCGGGTCGGTGAGCGGATCGCGGCGAGGTTCGCTGGTCATGAGGCCGGTCCCTCCTCGATGAAGACGGTGGGTGGATGTCGACAGCGTAGAACTATTTGCTCGCGCGTGCAACTATATGAGCGAGGGATCGGGGCGCCGGCAATCCCCGACGATAGAGTGGGGACGATGGTGGAGGTCAGACCTTTCGATGACGTGGAGGATCGCGCGTGGCGCGCGCTCGTCCACGTCGCCGACCTGCTCCCACGCCACCTCGACAACGAGATGGAGGACGCGCGGCGCATCTCCGTCAAAGAGTTCGCGATCCTCCTGCATCTGTCGGAATCCCAGGACTCGACGCTGCGGATGAGCACTCTCGCCGCGGACGTCGGCCTCTCCCCCAGCCGCACGACGCGCGTCGTGGAGACGCTGCGGCGCCGAGGGTGGATCCAGAAGTCCCCCGATGCCAGCGATGGGCGCGCGACGACAGTCGCCATCACCGACAGCGGCCGTGCTCAGGTCGGGCCCGCGTACGACGTGCAGGTCGAGGGAGCGCGCCGCATCCTGTTCGATCACATCACCCGTGAGGACGCCGAACAGCTCGCTCGTGTCCTGCGGCGGCTCTCGATCACGCTTGCGCGCGAAGACCGCTTCGACTGACATGACCGGGATCGACCGTCTGGATGCTGCGGAGACCCGCGCCTGGCGCGCTCTCGTCCGGATCGCGACGATCCTCCCCCGGCACCTCAACGACGAGCTCATGGACACGCGGCGCGTCTCGCTGTCCGAATTCGGGCTGCTGCTGCATCTCTCCGAGTCCGATCACGGGACGCTCCGGATGTCCGACCTCGCTGAGGCGACAGGGATCTCGCCGAGCCGTGTGACCCGCGTCATCGAGACGATGCGCGGGCACGGGTGGGTGCAGAAGGTCCCGGATGCCTCAGACGGGCGCGCAACGACGGTGATCCTCACCGCAGCCGGGAGCAAGCAGACCGACCTGGCGTACGACGTGCAGGTCGAGGGCGCGCGACGGACCCTGTTCGACCACCTGACTCCGGACGAAGTCGAGGAGCTCGGGCGCCTGCTCACCGACTTCGTCGAGATCCTCCGCGCCGAGGATCGCTTCGACTGATCTGGAACCTCCCGCCCAACCGGTTGCTCAGGGGTGCACTTGGGAGCCGACCCCCTTGTCGAGGCGGAGCGACTGCATCAGCATGAAGGTCGTGGTGTACGTGAGCGGCTCGATGTCGGCCGCTCCCAGCACTCCGGTGTACTTCTCGACGACGGGCTTCGTGGCGGTCGTGGTGACCTCCTCGAGGTAGCCGTTCACCCAGCCCCAGTGGTTGGGCGGATACTTCGCAAGGTACGGCGTCGGATCCACCGAGGAGAGCGCCGCGTAGGATGCCGCGACCACGTCGGCGATGTAGGCCTGATGCAGCTCGACGTCCGCCCGCGTGCCCAGCCGGCCGAGGTGGCCGGCGATGAGGTGCACCCACTTGTACTCGAGCGCCTGTGCGGGAGCGTCGATGTAGCCCGGCATGTCCTCACTGAGGTTCGAATTGAAGATCGGCACCCAGCCGGGGTTGATCACATCGACGAGCATGAGCGCGTCGTGATCCGGGAAATGGATGAAGATGTTGTCCGGCGTATGATTCGGACCCCGCCACGCGAGCTCCACCCGCTCCCCGCCGACCTCGAGCGTGTACGTGTCGCTGAACGTGACGGTCGGGGCCGGTCGCGTCGGGTCGTCGTCGCGGAGGAGCCGGCGGCGGGTGTCCTCGTGGCCGATCAGGACGGCGCCAGGGAACAGGCTGGCCGCGCCGGCATGGTCGGCGTGGTGATGCGAGTAGACGAGATGCGTCACCGCGTTGGTGGTGCCCTCGGAGGCGGTGACCTCGTCGATCGCACGACGGATGTTGTTCCCGATCGTCGGCGGCGCGTCGAAGACGACGACACCGTCGGGCGTCGCCAGGAACGCGGACAGGTACACGGTGTCAGTGACCCAGAACAGGTTCCGCTCCACACGCTCGACGTGGTAGCCCTGGTCGTTCAGAGCCGCACCCTGGGCGACGTCGGGAAGCGGCGCATAGTCCGGAAGGTCGGGAGTGGACATGATGCTCCTTCGAAGGTGAGGGCGCGGGCGGCGCTCGCGTCAGGTGCTGGTGACATTAGACCTTTTTATTTGCTCGCGCAAGCATTATTATTGGGCCATGCACACCACCCGGAGGTTCTCATGACCGATTCACTCCCCCCGGTCGCGATCGTCGTCGGCGCCGCCGGCGCCCTCGGCCGCTTCGTGGCCCTGGGCCTCGCCCACGCCGGCATGACGGTCGTCGCCGTCGATCGCAAGGCCGACGCTCTCGAACTGCTGCCCGACGCCATCCGGCGGAAGGTCGCGGACACCACCGATCCCGCGACCGCACGGGAGGTCGTCGACCGCATCGCCGAAGAAATCGGCGCCCCTCGCGTCCTCGTCAACACGATCGGCACGTACGGTCTGGGCGACCTCGCCGAGACCACGCCGGACCAGCTCGGCCTGATGATGTCCGTGAACCTGGGCACTGCGCTGTGGTTGAGCCAGGCCGCGGCGCCGCACATGCGGGCCGCGGGCGGCGGGTCGATCGTGCACGTCGCGGCGCGGCACGGGCTCGATCCGATGACGGGCAGCCTCGCTTACAGCCTCAGCAAGAGCGCCCTCGTGCACCTCGTACGCGTGCTCGACGCGGAGCTGCGACCCACCGGCATCCGGGTCAACGCCGTCGCACCGCAGCTGCTGGACAGTCCGTTCGGCCGGGCGTCGTTCCCACCCGAGGTCATCGCGCATGCCGTGGCGCCCGAGGCGGTCGCATCCGTCATCGTCGCCGTCGCGACTGACACGTCCGCGCCGGTGAGCGGCGCCGTGATCCCGACCTACGGCAGCTGACCCGCGCATAGTCCGGCGGGGCCGGAATCGTCGAACAGGCAGAGTGCTCGATCGATCGCGCCGGGACGGCTGGTCAGGACCGCGCGAGGAACGAGTCGATCGCCGCCCACGTTGCTTCCGGCGCTTCCAGGTGGGGAAGGTGTCCGGCTTCGGGGATCTGCACGAACTGCGCGCCGGGAATCGCGTGAGCAACTGCCCGTCCGTATTCCGGCGTGACGACACGGTCGCTTTCGCCCCACACCATCAGGGTCGGTACCTGGACAGTGCCGAGCCGGCCGAGCAGGGAGGGGTCGCTCATTCCGGCGCCGGTGATGGCGGCCATCGTGCGACCGTTCGCCTGCTGGATGGCGCGCTGCGCGTCGGTCAACGAGGCGGGATCCTGGTAGCCGCGGTCAGGGTCATGCCAGGCGACCTCGGCGAGGCCGCGGGCGTCGAGGGCGAAGAAGTCCGCGATCGGCTCGCCCTCGACGACCGCTCCGACACCGTCGATGTCGACGACGGCGCTGATCAGCCCGGCGTATTGGTCGTCGGCGGCGGCCTGCAACGCCATCTCGAGTGCGATCCACCCGCCGATCGAAGAGCCGATCAACGCGACGTCACGCTCTCCGCGATCGAACAATCGGGCGAGGTAGCCGGATGCGAGGTCTGCGACCGAGGCGACCGAGACGGGGAGCGGCGTCCCATCCCATCCCGGATGCGTCGGCGCGAAGGCGTGCATGGTCGAGGCGAGATGTTTCACGATGGGGGCGACGGTCTGCGGTCCTCCGCCGCCGTGAAGTACGAGGGCCGTTCGCGATTCAGGGTCGCCGGCCTCGAGCACGGGCAGGTCTTCGAAAAAGTAGAGACTCATCATGCTCCTTAAATCAACATGTTTATATACCGTTGTTGATACAGTAGCATCGTGACGACGAACCTGGAAGTGCTTGGTCAGGCGATCAAACGTGCGCAGTATCGGAACCATCGCACGATGGATGCCGCGCTGCGACACATCGGAATCAGCCTTGTGCAGTGGGACGCGTTACGTGCCATCGAGCGAATGCCCCACGCGTCCGGGCACGACCTCGCCATCGCGACCTTTCAAAGCGACCAGTCGTTCGGCACGCTTGCGAGCCGACTCGTCACCCGCGGTCTCATCGTCCGGTCAGCAGGCCGAGGCCGTCGGCTCGAGTATGCGCTGACCGAATCGGGACGTGCCGCCCTCGGGGAGGGCCACCAGGTCGCGCTCGGGGTGTTGGACGAGCTCTTCACGCCTCTCGACGAGGATCAACGCGCAGCGCTTCTCGACGCGCTCCAGGTTCTCACGGCCGACGCGCCGCCCTCATGATCGTCTCTCTTTGGTCGTTTCGGATCGTTGTCAGCGCGCTCCGAAGAGCCGGGTCAACAGTGCCGCGACGCGCCGCGTGGGAGTCCTCGGCTCCACGACGCGGGTGTCGGTTGCCACTTCGGACGACAATCTGCGTACGCGCACGGCGGCGAGATCGTGCAGGTTGTTTCGTCGGGTTCCGTCCCAGTTCGCGTACAGGTACGCGCCGCCCGTGGCGGAGATGGCGCGCACCGGCACGCGTACGTACGAGTCGGGCCCGGTGACGTAGCATGCTTCGCCGCGGCTGATTTGAGCCGAAGCGAACTGCGCGTCCACGACGCCGTGCGGTGTGATGAGAGCCACGATGGCTCCGAGTTCGTCTCGGGCGACGACTTCGATCTTCAGATCAGACATGGTTCCTCGGGTGATGGGGCGATTCGGGAGACGCTGTGCGGAAAGCGGGTCAGGGCGCTACCGCGGGTCGTCCCGCGCCGAACCGTCGTCGCGGGGGCAACTGCGCCGACGTCCTGGGTGACAGGATAGGCATCCCATGATTGATGAGTCCAACAGGTGTTTCTTATTGCATTCATCTGTCGTTCGAATGAATTATTCACCACGGCACCTCCTCCCGGTCCAGACGCCCCAACGGAGAGAGCTCCGGGGATGCCGCCTGCGCGGCGTCCCCGGAGCTCTCTGTTTCTCCAGGTGGCGACTGTCTCAGGCGGCTCGCCGGGTGACGTAGCCGCTGGACGAGGAGTCACCTGAAAGTGCGTAGTACCGCGCTGAGGTGGTGTGCGCCTGCAGCACCCACGACCTCTCGTAGCGTCGACCCCCCGCGACGTAATCGACGACGATGCGATCGGCCGGGGTCTCCAACTCAGACATCCACTGCCGCGGCGCTTCGAGACCGCACGCTTCCAGCACCACCGCTGCGATGCCTTCGCGCTGATCGGCTTCGAGCTCGGCGACCTGCCCGATGCTCAACCGCACCTCTGAAACGACCGGGTGCGAAACGGTGACCTTCATAACGACCTCCAAAATAACTAAACGTTTAGTTGTAGGATAGCACGCGAGAATGGTACGAGGGAGGTTTCGTGTCCAAGAGGTATGACAGCGCAGAAAGCACACGGCTGCTGCTCGAGGCGAGCGCAGTCGAATTCGCACGAAAGGGCGTCCACGGAGCGCGTATCGACCAGATCGCCGATCGTGCGGGGGTCAACAAGGCATCGATCTACAGCTACATCGGCAACAAGGAGGACCTGTTCGAAGCGGCCATCGCAGCCAAACTCGGCGAGCTGGCGAATCGCGTCACGATCGGCCAGGGCGGCCTCCCCGAATACGTCGGCGACCTGTTCGACTTCCTCTGCGAAAACCCGATCGTGGCGTGGCTGTTCGAGCAGGAGGCTCTGCACTTCGCCCCGGACGCCGTCCCCGACTTCGCGCAGCGAGCCGCGTACTTCCAGACCAGGGTCGCTGCGACGGCTGACGCCCTGGGCGGCGACTCGGACGCCGCAGCGACGTTCTTCGCCCTCATCTCCATGTGCTACTGGTTCGTCGCCGCCCCGCAACTGGTCGGCATGATCTTCGGCGACGCCGCTCCCGAGGGGGTCCGTCGCCGCTATCGAGCCCATCTCGTGGCGACCGCGACTGCGATGAGCCGGCTCTCGTCCGCCGAGACGGGCGCACAGGCGCCGGCGAGCGACTAACCGAATCCCGACCTCGGGGGCTGCAGAACCCTCCGGGTCGGCTGATCCACAGTCGGCGCGGTGACGATGACCGCCAGTCCTGCTTCGACGAGGACGAGCGGGGCAGCGGCGACGGCCCTCCGCGGAAGGTCTTCTCTGAGCCCTCTCCGTAATGGGCCATGATGAAATCGCGTCTTTCGCGTAGGGGTTCTACGGCGGTCCGATCTCATTGGCCCCGTTTCGATGACGGCAGTGTCGTCCAGCCCATCTTCGATGACATTGCACCACCCCCGATTCCTACAGTTGTGGGGTTTTCGTGGGGGCCCTGCCTACCCGTACGCCGGTATAAAACTGACGGAGGTTGTTGACAGTCGGGTCTTCCATTTGGGAGGAAGACCTCATGACATCAACACTCTCCGCCTCGGCCCAGCGGGCCATTGAACGGCGAGCGAATCACAAGCTCGCGGTGCTGCGACATGTCGAGGAAGTCAGCGGAAACATCGCCGCGAGCTGCCGCTACTACGGCGTGAGCCGGCAGGCCTACTACGCCTGGCTGAAGCGCTATGAGGCGGAAGGGTTCGAGGGGCTCAAGGACCGCTCCAGCGCCCCGCACTACTCACCGACAGCGACCGACGCGGAGGTCATCGAGAAGATCCTCTGGCTGCGTCAGCAGTATCACTTCGGGCCGGAGAAGATCACCATGTATCTGAAGCGGTATCA